>NZ_JBHWOO010000140.1:0-38999 GCF_043424415.1 Luteococcus sp.
CTCGATGACTCCATGGCTCGGGCTAGGTCTGGAAGTAGCGCTGCACCCAGCCCCCACCTCCTGGCACTGAGCCCCGGCCGAGTCTGGCCACTACCAACGACCCCACATCAGCCCAGCCAGCCAGGGCCGCACCACCTTCGCCGACAGCCCCAGTGCCTGGACCACCTAGGCGATCAGATCGCCGGGAGGACTGCGTGACCACTCCAGCACCCGCTCGACCTGGTTCAGCCGTGCGCAGCACAGGCGAGCCCGAGTGAAACGCACGCGCCGACCAATTCGGTCAATACCGGCAGGCACGCCTTGGTGTTAGAAAGATCACACAGATTTCCTTTGGGGAGGTGCCTTGTCTAAAAACTGCCTTGAATGCAGGTGCTTTTTGCACCGCTGGATTGCCGCGGGAACCTAAGCGAGCAGCCGAATGGGCTCAGTTTTGCCCCCCCATGTTTGATCTTGGCTGCGGCGCCTGCTGTCCTTGAGGGGTAACACGACAAACCCGCGCTCCGAGAGTTGCAGCTCTCAAAGGCGGGTTCGACGGGTTGCATACAAATTCGAGGGTCAGCAGTCACTCCTGCTTCCTCGGAGTCACGGCTATACCGGGGTCTCTCCAAGTCAACGGTAGCACCCGCAGAAGAAGACGCAAGGGCTTCTCGCTGCGGGTCAGTGCCTTTGCTGCGCACTGTGGGACTCCTGGTTGCGGGAGTGGGTGGTGTCCCATCCACCACACAAAGGAAATTCCCATGAGCAATTCGACGCTCACGCCCACCCGTCCATCCACTACCCCCGAGGGTCAGGGGAAGCCACCGAGAGCCGACCTCCTCGTCACCATCGGCCTCGTCTTGTCGCTAGTCGAGCAAGTCGACCGGCTTGGTGACCGGCCCGTCGGCCACGCTCTAATTCAGGGGGTGAGGGTCGCGGTGCCGTGGGTCTGGCACGGGCTGGTAATGCTGTGGCGCCTCATCTTCGGATGACCGGATAGGTGGTTCTTCCGCCTCCTACAAGAGCGTCCGGGACGACACTCGATGGGGTGTCGCCCCGGGCGCTCTGACTTTCCCAAGGATCAGGTCGCTGAACCGCCCTCAGTGTTTCAGCGGGTGTGTCTGGCCGCCGGCTGATCAATCAACGTGCCCGTCTGCACCGAGCAGTCTCGGCGCTCCTGGATCTGTAAACTGCGTTGACATCATCCTTGTTTGGACAGAAACGAGCTGTTCGTGCGCAGATACCGTGTCATCGCCACCCAGGACAGCGATGTCCTGAGCTTCCAGGCCGAGATCCAGGCCTGGATCCCCGCACGATCCGCATGGAACTGGGAGCCGATCCACACTTGGAGCACTCCCGTCCCTGACGAGCCAGCATCCGTGGTGGCTGCTATCGATCACACCTTGTCCGCGCACGGATGGGAGCTGACCAAGCGTCCCCGTTCCATCGACTTGCCGGCCACCCTCGATGTCATCCCGCGCGATCGTGTCGTCATCTTCGAGTCCTTGGCTGGACAGATCCGTCATCTCGAAGACGAACTCGAGCGCCATCAGAACGCGTTGAAGAACCTGGTGGCCGACGTCCCTCCCATCCACTCCCCCGGCTACCTCGGCACGTCACTGCTGTCCAAGATTGTCGGCCTGTCCCGGCCGCAGCTCTACAGCTACGCCAACCAGCTCCGCGAGTCCTTGACTGCTGCCTACGCCACCGCCAGCAAGCGCGACCAGCAGGAGATCCTCGCCCAGCTCAGCGAAGCCGAGGTCAAGAAAATCCCCGCGTCCCCCGATAGCCAGGACTGACCGACCACGCCCCAGGGCTGCGGTCGGCCCACCCCCAGATCTCCGACCAGGATGGTGGTCAGCTCAGCACGTCGAGGACCGGGGCGTTCACCATCAGGGCATACCGGATGGCATGGGCGGCGTCCTCGACCGGACCCACCGGAACCTCCGGCGCCGGCGCAACCAGGTCAGCCAGCACGATCCAGCCCGACTCCTGGGACCACAGCTCCACCCGCACCTCCCGTGGCGTGGATTGCGTCGAGCCCGCGCCAGCCACCTGGACGTGCAGTGACCTGCCGGGGATGGTCACGCGCACGAGCCGGGAGGTCCTGGACTGGACAGAGGTGCGGCAATGGATCACCCAGGCTCTCCCCTGAGGGGAATCCTGTTCCTGTGAAGGCATCTGGTAGCTCGTCAGGAGCCCACCACTCATGCCCTCAGGAAGCCACAGCCCCGCTCGGATGCTGTCGTACTCCATGGTCAATTCCCCTTCACTGGTGGACCTGAGGGGCGAGAGACGACCTCGTCCCCCGTTTGGCGGGCCTGAACGGTGCGATGACTCAACCCGCCTCCTGTGCAGGATCCAGCCCACCATCGACCAGCGTCAGCGTCGAGGCCTTGTGGGGCTGGACACTGCTCGTGGTCCAGCCGTCCTTGGTGGACAGAAGCGAGATGAACTGGTCACTGATCGAGACCACACGCCACACCGTCACTCCGCGGCCGCGACGCACCAGGTCACCCACGTGAATCTCCCTCCCAGACACGCTGTTCACTTCAGCTCCTGCAGCGCGTTCTTCACCTTGTCCTGAGCATCCTTCTGGGCCCGCTTCTTGCGCAGCGAAGGCTCGACCATGAGGCGGTACACCATCGCCATCAGGACCAGCGCAGCCGCGATGCCCAGGATCCGGGGCGCATCGAGCGATCCGTAGGACCCGACCGGGATGGTCCATGGACCAGACGGCACGAGCACCTCGTTGTCCAGCAGCCACTGGCGCCCGTTGGCGCTCCACCAGGTGCTCAGCTTGGTCACGACGCTGCCGCCCAGCAGGACGGCGAGCCCGGTGGTGACCCACTCGTCAGCACCCCATTCCTCCATCGGCTTCATCAGGAGTCCTCCTGGCCCTCGCCAGCGGCGATCTCAGCCCGTAGGGGCTGGACCAGGTCACGGTTGATCGTGCGAGCCAGGACCGTGGGCTCTTCGATCTGGTCCAGGCTCTGCTGGACGCTGGCGAGGTCGATGCCCTCGATCGGATAGTTCTGCAGCACCGCGACCAGGGCGGCGGCGCGCTCCCGGACGATGGTGGTGTTGGTGTCGTTGGGGGTGGCTTTCAGTGCGCGTGTGGCCTGGTCCAGCGCGTCGAGCCGGGGTTGGAGGGTTGTGGTGGGGCTGGGGTCGATGTCGACCATGACGCGCACCGGTGGGGTGATGGCGCTGCAGTGCTCGATGAGGTGGATTGCGCCGATCTGGGCGAGGTCGTGGAGGTAGTCGTCGGCGTCGTCGGTGCGCAGCATGACCACGTTGCCGGTGGGTGGCTGGGCTTGGCCGGGGCCGTAGAAGGAGCCGATGAGTACGAGGGGGATCTCGTGGGTCCACTCGGCCAGCTCGGTGTGGGTGAGGGGTCGGGTGTAGTCGGTGGAGCGCTGGAGCACGGCCACGACATCGTCGGGGGCGCCGCGAAGGATGGCCTGGGCGGCGTGGTTGATGGTGGCGTGGTAGGCGTGGCGGGATCGCTGGTCGATGCGGGTGAGTTCGAGCTGGCGGTCGTTGGTGGGGTCGGTGGCGTCGAGGTCGCGGGGGTCGTAGTGGTCGATGAGGGTGGCCAGGATGGCGTGGGCGTTGGTGGCGTAGATGGTGACCTGGCGGCTGTCGTGACGTAGGGCGTAGGTGAAGTGGTGGCCGGTGCTGGTCAGGGGTGCGACGAGGGCGCCGGCGTGGTCGTGGTCTTGGGTGGCGTCTGGCAGGACGTAGGTCTCGGGGTAGGTGGTCATGGTTCGGGCCTTCCGAATGAGGTTGGTTAGCATCCTATAATATTTGTCAAGCCTTTTTACTTTTAGCGGTTGTAGCTGCCCTGCCCCCAGAGCTGGGCGATCTGGATGCGGTCGTTGTCGTTGTCGAAGAGCTGGTCGATGAGGGTGCGGACGCCGGCGGTGTGGTCGGCGAACTCGTCGGGAGTACCGGTCATGGCGCGAGCTCCCCATCCTTCGCTGCGCGAGGTGCCCAGGGGGCGGGCTGTTCCGGGGGTGACCTCGTTGTGGCGTACCCAGTTGGTCATGGCGGCACAGAGTTTGACCTGGCCTTGGATGACTCCGGGCTGGTGGGAGGCGTCGGGGAAGCGGTACTCGAGGCGGGCGTGACCCGGCTCGCGGAAGGCGTCCTCGAGGTTGACCATGCTGTAGCCGTAGAGGATGTAGGCGTTGGTGGTGTCGCTCCATTGGCTCATGCCGGGATTTGGCATGCCGCCGGTGTAGTGCATGGCGCGGGCTGAGCCGCGGGTGCGGCCCATTCGGAACAGGTCGTCCTCGTGCATGCGCATCAGGTGGGCCAGCCGCCACGCATGTTCGGGTCGGAAGTTGTCGCTGGAGATGTTGGTGTGGCTGCCGGCGTTTCTGGTGGTGCCGCCGTTATCGCGGATGGTGGCGCAGGCACGTTCGAGTGCTCGCCAGTGGTCCTCGGTGTCGCTGAGGATCGGGCTGACGAGCTCTCCGGAGACAGACCCGTCGATCTCCAGGCTCCAGTCCACCCATCCGGAGCGCTGAGCGTGGTGGTAGCCGCGCATTCCACGGCTTGGGATGATGCCTGCGTCGGCCAAGGCGTTGGTCACCGAGGTCGAGTTTCCTCCGAACTCCAACTCGACACCGAATCGCACACCGGCTGCGTGACCGGTCAATGCGCCGTCGCGAGCATCGAAAGAGACCCCCTCGGAGGCACCCTGACGCGCCATGGTGCGGAAGACGTCGGGACGCTCGACCATGCTCAGGGTGGCTTCGGTGACCTGGACCCGAGCAGGTTCCTGTTCTGCTGCCGTCGCTTCGGCTGTGGTGACCTGGGCAATCTCATCCAGCACGGCGTTGCGGGAGCGGCTGCGCGCCAGCGGATTGGGCACCGTGCCGGTAGTGCGAAACTGCTGGCGCAGAAGCTCGCGGGCAGCATCAGCGTGCTCACAGTGGCCCGAATGGCAGGCATTGCAGGTCAAGGTGTCACTGAGACCGGCATCGTCGATGTCGAGGTTGGACACGGTGGTGTCCCGGGAGGCGTTGACGGCATCCAGGCCTCGCCGCACAGCGACGTCGCCATCGACTCGGACCTCCCCCAGGTCGACCGAGGTGGGGACCGCCAACATCCGAACATCGTCATTGGAGGTCAGGGCCGCGTGGAGCTGCTGGAGGTCCACGAAGGTGATCTGGGCGCCGCGCACACTCTGGACCGTCTGAGCCAGGCCCGCCCGGGTGACGTTGACACACTGGTGAGGGCGGCTCCCCACGAACCGGCCGCAGGTGTCACACCGGATCCGGTAGCCGGAGTCCGTGCTCGGCGCCGGATCGTGACACACCTCGCGCACCAGCGACGCAGGGACGTGACCCTGCCCCATCGTGTTGAGCAACCGCTGCTGGGAGTCAGGCGTCCCAACCCAGGCGGTGGTCGTCCCATCCGCGTGCCGAGCCTCGATGCGGTTGGACACATCCGAGATCCCCACCTCCACCACCGGATTGTCCCGCCCAGGATCCGAAGTCACCGGCATCCACTGATTGACCTCTCGCTGGGGCTCACGTCGCGGCTCAGCCTGCTCCAAGTGCCGCAACGCATACCGGGTCGCACCATCAGCAGGAATCAGCCCCAACGCGGCACGCTCGGCATCAGTGGCCCGTGCACCCCGCCCCCGCGGCGCCTCAGCCCGCAACCGGGTGTACTCGGCCATCACCTCCCGCTCACTCATCCCCCGCCGACCCGCAATCTGCTGCAACCGGGAGCGCAGTTGCCGTTGGGCTTCCTGCACGCCGCCGGCCAGCCGTTCCAAGGCGGTGAGCTGTTCGGGTGTCAGGCCGGTGTAGGCACGCTCCAGATCGGAATGGAGTCGTTCTCTCAACCCGTTGCGGCGTGCGGGGCGCCACATGGGGTTGGTCTCAATGTCCTGTTCGGCGCGGGCCACGATGCGGTCGAAGACTTCGCGGCGGTCCCAGTGGGGATGTGGCACGCCTGGGGCGTGTTGGACGCGGGGGTCGTGGCCCAGGGTGTGGAAGATTGATTGGACCTGGTTGTCGGTGAGCCAGCTCCCGGTGCGGACCTGGGCGATGACGACCGACCCGATGTTGAATTCGCGGCAAACCATGTGTGGGTTCTCCTGAGTCGTGGAGGGGTGTCGCTCAAGAGAAGGTGGCTGTCTGGGCCTGGAATTCTCACCGTTGGACAGATTCCAGCTGGTGCAGTGTCGGTGCCGTGCGGGTCACAGCAGCAACAGGGTCATCACGCAGCCTGCCCACAGCCCCGGTACCCACGGCACGAGGCGCCGTTGACCGCTCAGCGCCCGATCGGTCACCATCCACGCCAGCGTGAGGACGAGGCCGGCCGCGACGACCAGCGCCAGCCCAGCCCCACCCCACAATGCGCCCGAGACTGCTCCGACCAGCGGGGCGAATCGCACATCTCCGAACCCGAAGCCCGCTCCTGTCAGCGCCCACACCGCCCAGAACGCGGCCACGCACAGCAGCGAGCTGACCAGCGTCAGCGCCCCGGTGCTGGGCGACATCGCCCCCACAGCCACCACCGCGACCGCAAGCACCCACCAGGTGGCATGCGCCACCCGCTTCGGGATCCAGGTCGTGCCCGCGTCGAACCCGGCCTGCCACAACCCGAAGGTCACCATCACCGCCCACACCGGCCACAACACCGGCGATACCTTCTGCATCACCAGCCAGCTGGCGCTCCCGGCCAGTAGTGCGATCAGGATCGTGGGCAGGGGGTTGGTCAGCTGTCGGTAGGGGGTCTTGGGTTCATGCGGGGTGCGGCCGGTCACGGGCTGTGTGGGCGCCGGTTCTGGTTCTGGTAGCTGGCGGCACAGGATTTGCCATCCCCCGCCCGCGAGCAGGGTGACGGCCAGTGGGGCGAGGGTGTGCCAGGTCATGGCGTCGAGCATGGCGCATTCTCCCCGGGCGTGGGTGGGCGGACACACCCCCGGTCTCGTCCCTGCGGGCGCTCCAAGAGGGATGTGGCACACATTCAGTTGACGGCGACCCCCGCCATCTGACCCTCCTGAAAGGCCGACATGACCATCCAGCACCCCCTCACCAGTCTGGATCGCCAGTGCCGCGATCCCCGCTGCTCCGGAAAGCTCTTCTGGCAGGCAGGCCGCACCTACCGCTGCGACACCTGCCACCGCGACATCGATCTCTCCCGGCCGTTCCGGTGGACCTGCTGACCCATCAGGGTCCGAGGTCGTCCGTGATCACCACGTCTTACCGAACCGAGCTCCCGGGTTCACGAGTCCCGCGGCCGTGGGCGTTGGGCAGAAACTGCCCGCGGCCGTGGTGCCGGCTCGTTTTCCTCCGTCGTCCGAAGGGTGAACGACCGAGCACCGGCTCTTTCATGCCTGCTGATGGGCTAGGTGCTGCTGATGCTCCGTGAGATGGAGGGCCCGGGGTCGCGCTCCTGCCTAGGCTGTCTCCTACTTTGCCGAGGCCCTGATCTCTGGTGCGGCTGAGAGGGCATTGGGCAGGTCACGGATTCGATTGCTGCGCCACTGACCCACCTCACCAATCCCCCTGGCGGTCTTCAATCGACCAGCCCGTCCCTGTCGCCATAAGGCCACGGTCAGAAGGGCAGGTGAATGGGCATCGATCCTGGCGCGAACAGCGCGGGCAGGGGCAAGTTCAGCCAGGACAGTCGCTGGTTGGCGATCAGCACCAGCACCGCGCTCAACGCGGGAGCCACGAGCCGGGTTTCGACCATGCCTCCCACCTTGAACAGCGGGATGCTGAAGCGCTGCCGGGTGAAGATCCACACCACCGGCACCGGTAGCCCCTCGGTGGTGGGCAGATCACCCAAGGTGTGGACCCAGACCCCCATGGCCAAGATGCCCGCCAAGGGCAGCTGGAGGTCCAGGTCGTGTGAGACCAACCACCAGGACCCGAAGGACGACAACACCAGATTGGACAGATCCGAGAGGCTGCCTGGCTTAAGGAAGGTCCTCAGCGCCAACCCCAGCAGCAGCGCGACCAGGAGATAGCGCCCCCACAGCAGCTGCTGCGCCAGCGGCACCAGCACCCAGTACAAGACCGCCGGCGCCAACACCACATCGTGGGTGCCCCACCGGTGCCCACCCACCAAACGTCCAAGCGCTCCCGACGCCGTCTGGGTCAACGGCCCCCAAGTGCGCGCTGCACTGGACCCGGCCATGTCGAAGTCGGCCCACAACGCCGCAACCGTCCATGTCGCGACCCACGCCGCCTGATAGGCGAGCCCCTTATCTTCGGGCATCGTCGCCAGACCGGCGATCGCGCCCATCGTGGCGTGGTCATAGCCCAGCATGGGCGCCCACCACCAACCATCGATCGGGGCGCGGCGCGCCGGCCTCACTCATCTGCAGGGCCCCGGACCCAGACGCCGCTGCAGCACCCCGATCCCAGCCGGACAGAAACCTGCCCTGGACAGCGGATGCTGCCTGGCCCGGCCCCCGTGAGACACCCTCACCGAGAATGCGCCCCAGCCCCGAAGCCGTGGCAACCCCCACCAAGAAGGTGACGCCCACGGCACTGCCCCGACGCATGACCTGGCACAAATGACTGGCCGAGGGACACCCTCCACTCACGTAGCCATGCACCGGCCTCGTCCAGCCGTCCAGCAATGCCTCGGCGTCCTCGACGATCACCATGGGTCGGCGCACCCCCAGCGAGGTCTCCAGCACCTCATCGAGCCTCGTCCACGGCGCCGCGCCAGCAGCACCATCCCCGCTGGACAGAAAGGTCACACACACGCCAGCGTGCTGCAGCCTGGAGACCAGGGCTCGCAGCTCAACCCCACTCCCGGGACCCACCACCAGTACCGGCGCACCAGGCGCCGTGCCGTGACCCACCTGCCAGACCCACTCGTCCAGCCCCGCACCCGCAGCCCCTTGGGCCGATGCCACCACGATCACCGCGCTCACCCCTGGTCGACCTGGTGACGCGCAAACACCGGGCAGTCATCATTGGTGGCGATCAGACCGTCATCGCTCTCACCCAACCAGCCCACCCACACGGTGTCGCGACCCTCGGGCCGAACCTCGGTCACGGTGACCCACTCCCCCTCAGCCTCGCCATCGTCCATCAGCATCAGGTCACCGACCACCAGGCTCGAGGGGCACACCGTCACCTCGGGCCCGTAGCCGTCGGCATCGTCATCGCTGTCCACGATCAGCTCGGCCTCCACCATGACCGAGGCATCCGCAGTCCACGGGACCAACTCAGCGTTCAGTACCCGCGCCCACTCGCGGCCCGCCTTCGCACTCTTGTTCTCATTGAGCCACTCCGTGGTGGTCTCCTCGTCGGGGTACTCCCAGACCTGGCGCTCCCAGCTGGTGTGGGCGGGTCGCAGGGCTTCGAGGAGCTCGATGTGCTCGGGCTTCTTGGCCTTGCGGGGGTTGGGGGTGAAGAAGTACTGGATCTGCTCGGGGCGGCCGTCGGTTCCTGCGAAGGTTCCGCGGCCTTGGATCTTGGGGATCGCCACGCCGATGTGTTCGGAGTCGTACATCATTTTGGCGCCGTCGGGAGACAGTCCGCCGGTGGAGCCGCGGGCCGAGAAGTTGTCGCGCACCTCTCCGC
Source organism: Luteococcus sp. (assembly GCF_043424415.1). NCBI lineage: Bacteria > Bacillati > Actinomycetota > Actinomycetes > Propionibacteriales > Propionibacteriaceae > Luteococcus > Luteococcus sp. The sequence goes on from NZ_JBHWOO010000140.1 coordinate 9,549, forward strand.
CGACGGTGTCGGCGTCGGGGCGCTGGGTGCCCAGGACGATGTGGATGCGGGCGGCTGCGGCCATGCGTAGCAGGTCTCCGACCACGTCGAGGGCGGGGCACTGGGCTGGCATTCCGGTGACCTTGTGCTGGCGCCACCAGGAGGCCACGTTGGAGGTGAACTGCTTGTACTCGTCGATCAGGACCACGACGTGTTCGAAGTCGTCCTCGTCGGCGCCTTCCTCCTCGATCAGGCGGTAGCGCTCCATCATGAGGTCACGCAGGTACAGCAGCAGGGCCAGCTGGTCTTCCACTTTGGAGGCGACCATCTGCACGTTGGGCCATCCCCGCAGCGCGAGGAACTCGGTGCGCTTGGGGTCGATGGCGTAGACCCGGTGGCCCAGTCGGCAGCACTCGATGAGCGTGCCGGTGAGGCTGACGGTCTTGCCGGTGCGGGTGCGTCCGGCGAGCAGGAAGTGGGCGAACTGGCCGGCGAAGTCCCAGTAGACGACCACGCCGTCCTCGTTGATACCGATGGGGATCATCGTGTCGGTGTGTTCGCCAGGGTCCAGGGGGCGAATCACCATCTTCGGCAGTGGTCGGCGCCAATGGACAGAAACGGTGTCGGTGATCAGGTCGAAGGTCGATCGCCACCGGCCCGGGATCATCTGCGACAGCGCTTCAGAGACCTTGACCTGGACCCGGTCGTCGACGAGCTTGGGGCCGGCGCGGTGCTGGATGACGAAGTCGAGGACCTGATCGCCATCGGTCTTGAAGTCCTTGACGGTGCAGTCCTCCCCGAAGGTCTGCTTGGCCACGTCCACGATGCGTTCCTGCAGACGCTCCAGCGGGGTCTTCGCCTGGCCCTCGACTTCTTCCCCGTCGCTGCGCCACAGCACGATCCGGTTGGGTGGGGACTTGCGCAGCTTGCGCAGGGCTGAGGACATCCCGGAGGCTGTCTTGCCCAGCTTGTCTGGAAGCTTGCCGGCGAGGGCAGATGAGCCGCGGGAGGTCGTGAAGTTGACTGGCGCCCACGCCCCGTTGGCGGCCGTGGTGACCTGGCTCGCGATGGTGTCGCTGCGCTCACTGGGTGGATAGTCCAGGACGATCTGGCGGGGCTCACCGATCCAGCGGCCAGACCAGGTCACCAAGATACGGACAGGAAACCCGAGGTTGATCTGCATCGCGGTGTGCGCTTGGGCAGCACGCTGGTTGCGCTCCTCGTTGCGATAGCCGACCAGTGCCTGACCGCCTGCCACCGCCAGCACGAATCCGGCCCAGAACGCGTAGTCGTCCGATGCTCCCATCCACACCAGGCAGCCCAGCAGTGCAGTCAGGGCGAGACCGGCCACCAGCACCTGCCGCCAGGCAACGCTGGGCCGGGGAGCTACCGTCAGCTGCTCCACCGTGTAGGTCGGCTTCGCCACGCTTCGTTGCTTGAGGGCCGAAGCCCCTGATCGACTCATGCCGCTACCCGGCGCGTATCGGTGCGGATCTTGCGACGGCGCTTGGCTGTCCATTCCTCCATGTCCAGACCTGCAAGTGTGCCGTGACGCACCAGACCGGTGCCCGCGTAGGTGCGGCACAGCTGCAGTACCGGACAGGCGAGGCATTTCCTCTTGGCGTCGGGGTCGTTCTCGACCTCCCACCGCGCTGGTTCCTCCACGCAGGCCACTGCTTGTCCCATCCTGATCGCCGAGGCGATGGCGCGGGTGAGATCAGTCTGGGCTCGAGCCTGCTCCTCACTCATCGTGAAGGTGTTCATGCGGGGGCCTCCTCAGGGTTGTCCTTCACCTCTAAGAAGGTCGCCGCGACCGCACGGTTTTCTCACCCCACCAGCTGCGAGTTGTCCACTGCCCATGCCCCCGAATGCTTGACCAGCTTCACGATGTGCGTCTGTACTGCGGTGGAACTCCACCCCTTGTCGTCCTGCCCCTCGATCCTCACCCGATAGGCGCGGTAGACCACAGCAGCCGTGTCCGCAGGGGCGGCAGCAACCGCAGCCGGTTCCACCCCCACCACAGTGGCCGCGTCGTAGTCGACCAGCTGCTGCCACATCTCGTCACCGCCGGTCGATGTCGCGCTGCGCAGCGCCTTTGCGTAGGCGGGAGTCGCGAATCGGGATGCGCGCGCCGGCGCCGCCCACGGTGAGGGATCAACAGCCGCATCCTGGGTGGCATAGACCTGGACGAACGCCGCACCGACAGCCGTGGGGTTGGACAGATCTGGGGCACTCCACACCCGGGCCCCTCGCGGCAGACCCGACGACGAGGGGACCGGGGTGGACAGATCCCCCGCCGGGGTGATGCTTGGCCTCGCCGTCACCCACGACGGCATCGGGGTTGGCGGTGCAGGACTCGCCGTGGGCGGTCCGTCGAAGTCGCTGTTGACGCCCGGAGTACCGGAGGCCACCGGATTCGGCGACGGCTGACCCGGGAACGGTTCCTCCTGCGCGGACTGTGACCCGATCGGCGACGACGACGTCGACAACGTGGTCGACTGGACAGAAGTGGAGTCGGCCGGGTGATCGGAGCGGTGTGTGACTGCCCATGCACCTACCAGCACCGCAAGGAGTGTGACGATGGCGATCACGATCTTGCGGTTCATGTCGAGACTCTCCTGTAGGTGGTGGGGATCCTGGCGTAGTAGCCGCTGGTGACGTCGACGATCGTGACCACGGTGCCGGGGCGGGGGGCATGGATCATCTGACCGTCACCGAGGTACATCCCGACGTGGGACCAGATGTTGCCGGGGCCGCCGGTCTGGAAGTACAGCAGGTCACCTGGTTGGAGATCGTCCTTGCTGATGGGGGCCAGGGCACCGACTTGCTCGCCGGTGGTGCGAGGAATGGTGACCTGGCCGCCGGTGGCCTGGTACCAGGCAAAGCGCACCAAGGAGCTGCAGTCGAAGCCCACCGTCCCGTCCAGGTTGCTGGAGGGGCCATTCAGCCCTCCCCCTCCGTAGGAGTAGGTCACCCCGAGTTGGGTACGTGCGGATGCCACGGCCTTCGCACCGGTGGTCGCGTTGCTGGTGACCAGCACCGAGGTGTCCACTCGGGCGTCGTTGGCGTGCTGGACGATGTAGGCGTGGGGGTCCACGAAGCTGCCGCATACGGGGTTTCCCGACGTCCCCACACTCATCTCGAGGTGGAGGTGCGGACCGGAGACGTTGCCGGTGGCACCGGATAGTCCGAGCGCTTGGCCCGTGGTGACCTTCTGTCCAGCAGACACCCCGATGCTCGACAGGTGGGCGTAGTAGGTGCGTACCGGCTGGCCGTCGATCATCCCGTGGTCGATGATCACCTGGTTGCCGTAGGCGCCGCCGGTGCCGGCTCCCGATCCGCCGTAGCCGGCATGGACCACGGTTCCTTGGTGCACTGCTTTGACCACCGTGCCGGTGGGCACGACGTAGTCGTAACCGGTGTGGAAGCCGCACCAGCGCCACATCCGTCCGGCTTGGCGGAACACGCCGCTAGGAGTCCATGAGGTCACCGGTTGCTGCCAGGGCCCGCCGGCCACTCCTACGGCGAGGGAGGCGGGAGTGGAGGCGTACTGGCCCATGGTGGACATGATCTTGGCGACGTAGGCGCGCACCGAGGGATCCCTGGGCATGGTCGCGGGGCAGTCGGGCAGCGATGCCTTCATGCACCCGCGGGCCAGCACCTTGTAGGGGCCGATGTTGTAGGCGGCCAGGGTGAGGCGCTGGAGCTCCTCACCCTGGTAGGCCGTGGACAGATAGCTGGCGTACTCGCACATCAGTCGGCCCTGGGCGACGATCTCGTCGGCAGGATCGGTTGGGGATGCGGTGCCGTTGCCGTTCTCGTCACGGATCATGCCCCAGTTGCTGGGCATGAACTGGGCGATCCCGGTGGCTCCTACCGGGCTGACCGCGGTGGGATCCCAGTTGCTCTCGGCCTGGATCTGGGCGGCGATCATCGGCGGAGTCACCGCCGGGCAGAGACTGCCGGCCCTGGTCACCCACTGCACGTACTCGGCCGGCACCAAGGAGGACAACCCATAGCCCTGCGTCATGTTCTGCTGGCGCATCGCGGACGAGGATCCCGCGATGGAGGTCATCATGACGCTGCTGAACAGCATCGCTCCGCACCCCCCCAGTGCCAGCACCACGAGCCCGATCGCTGACATCACCGCCATCGTGCTTCGGCGCGGCATCATGCGCCAGTCCTCGAGACCGGCTTGCGCGCGACCACCGGCCGTGACCCAGTCACGAGACGCGGCTTGGTCCCTCCTTCAGGTGCTGGGGCAGGCCGTCGAGGGCCAGCTGTGGAGCCGGCGCGCTCGGCACGCAGGTCTTGCAGCGTCCTGCGCTGGGTGGTGGGCGGTTCCACCGTGACGGGCTTTCTGTAGGCTCCGGTTGCCTTGTCCATGCCGCGCAGCACCTTGCCGGCATGGTCCAGTCCCTTGTCCGCCCTGGACTGTGCGACAGGGGCCCCGTCGGCATGGCGTGGCTGGTGTCGTGCCGCGGTGACCCGGGCTGCTGCCTTGTCACTGTGCTTCTGGGCCGTTCCGACGCCGTCGGCGATCTTGTCCACCAAGCTGTTGCCGCTGCGCGGTGGAAGGTCGGGCTTCTGCCCCTCGCGGGTCACCTGTCGTCGCTGGTCGGCGGTGTCGAGGATCTGGGAGCCCTTGTTCGCCAGGGACCGGGTCTTGCTACGGACCTTGTTGTGCCCCTTCACGATGGGCACGATCGCCTTGCCGGCGCCGCTGACCTCCTTGTTCCCGTCGGCGACCTCCTTGTAGGTGTCGGCCGCCTTGTGCACCGTGGCAGTGGTCTGGTGGCTGACCCTGCCGGCCGTGTCCTTGACGGCCTGCTTGGTGCCGTTGACGGCCGTGCGCACCACGGCCTTGGGTCCGCGATCGGTCTTCTGCTCCGCGGTTCCGCTGACCGTGGTGCCGGTGGCGTTGCTCGGCTGTTCGCGGCGCTGGCGCAGGTTGTTCACCATGGTGTAGCCGACCGTGGCGTCGCGCACTGCTTGGCCCCAGTTCATTCCGCGATCCTTCGGAAGGTTGAACCGCCGCCGCAGCCGCTCGGCCACCCCCTCTCCGCCCCGCACCGTCTGGACGAAGTTGAAGCTCAGCAACCCAATTCCCATCAGCAGGACGATGTCCACGATCAGGAATCGGCCGGCCATGGGCAGGTCTTCGGCAGTCAGTGTGCGGCGGACAGACATGAGGATGATGGAGAACATCACCAGGTTGCTGATGATCAGCCACAGGCTGGCAGCGATCGCCAGAAGTCCGTCGATGACCCCCGCCCAGGCGGCCGGGTTCACGATGGCGATCAGGGCTAGGTAGGTCTCCTTGAAGGCCGACCAGAGCAGGGTAATGACGCTGCGGCACAGGACGTACAGGTAGAAGATGATCACCAGGCCGAGGATCACACCGGCCAACATGAAGACCAGGCCAGTGAAGACCCACGCCCAGGATGGGTTGTCGGCGTACCTCTTGTAGGTGCTGTTGCAGCCGCTCATCGCCTTGCGTGCGGTGTCATCGGATGGGTCCCAGTGCGGGCCAGTCTTGAGTGCCTCGTCGTAGACATCGGATGCGGGCTTGCCGTCGGAGCACTTGGCCGAGTCCAGGTCGGCTCCGTAGTTGAGCTGCTGATGAGCGGGTCGAACCAGGGTGTCGACGAGCATCGTGGACAGCTTCAGATTGTCTGGAACCTGCTCGAGGACCTGGATGGTGTCGGACTTGGGCTTGGGTGTGGGCTGCTGGCCGGGAACCAGGACATCGACGCTGGGGTCGGACAGGTCCACTGGCTTACCTTGGACAGAAGAGGAGACCTGGATCGCCAGGCCGCGCGCATAGACCAGGGGCTTGGCCAGACCACTTTCGCTGCCCACCATGGTGGCCACGGGCAGCGCGAAGGTCCCCACGGCCAGGGTGGCGGCCAGACCGCTGGCTGTCCAGGCGAGCATGCCGGAGGCCACGCCCTCTCCGCGATGGATGCGTCGAGCACCGGCCCAGGCGGCCAGGGCGAACAGCAGGCCCATCACACCCTGGCCGGCCACGCTGGTCAGGCCGAGCGGCGCCAGGAAGTCGTCGTGGATGCGCTGGCTCGCCGTGGCCATGGGCGCCACCAGGTAGGGGACCCAATCCATCTGCATGATCCAGTCGGTCAACCACCCGACCATCCCGATCCACCACGCGTAGCAGGTCCACATCATCTGCAGCAGCATCGAGATCGGCATCTTCTCCGGGCTGGTGACCGGGTTGCCGCTGTCGATGGACAGCTGGAACTGGCTCAGGGAGATGCCCCTGCTGTCCTTGGCATTGAACAGCTCCAGAGTTTGGTTCACCGAGGCTGCGCTGTCGGCCAGGGCCGGGACCCCGTAGAAGGTCACAGAGAACACCATGGCCGTGATGGCGATACGCCCTGAGACCGGGATGGAGCGGCGCCTCTCCTGGGTGTGGGCCCGAACAGGCCAGATGCGTGGAAGGGACATGGTTGGCCTCATCCCGCGAACACGGTGGTCTCGGTCGACGCGGATGCTCCGGCCGCGGTCCTCCGGGCCTCCGTGGAGGGAGGCAGGACCTGGACCTTGCCCAGCTGGGCTTCTGCCCCGCGGTACATCCGCAGCACACCTGCTCCGCGGCCGGGGGCATTGTGGCTGCTGACCATCTCCTTGACTGCGGCGCGCTGCTCGGCGTCGGCCTGGTCCCCCAGGAGGAACTGCACGGCAGCATCGAGCGAGCTCGACTGGACCCGCAGCGCCAGCCGGGTACCGATCAGGCTGAGCATGTCCGCGGGAATCTCTCCCAACTGGGTCTGGTAGTGGGTCATCGCGCGCATGTGGCGCAGGTAACGCAGGAACTCCATCTGTCCCTCGGTCGCCTCCGGGCTGGCCAGGATGTGGTGGAACTCGTCGATGTTCTGGTAGGCCGCCTCGTTGGGGTTTCGCAGGCACAGGTGGGTCGAGAACCACGAGAACAGGGCGTAGATCGCGCGCCCCATGCGCTTGCTCTCGTCCATCCGACGGAACAGGTGCTCGGTGCTCAGCTCCTTGTCCGTGGGCATCTTGATGCCGTGCGTACCCCAGATGAGGCACTGGCTGGTCGTGCTGACCGGAGGAAGATCCAGATCGAAGATGGCTGGGTACTTGTCCTTGTCACACCACACGTCGAGCAGGTCGTGGAGCTCACCGGCGCCGGCACGCTGCACCTTGCCGATGTTGGCCAGCAGCTTGGGGATCGAGTCGATGTGGTGCTCGGCCAGGAAGCTGGTCGACAGCGCCTCCTTCAGAGCGATCGACGGCGCTGACATTGCCTGGAGGTCCAGCAGCGTGGACAGAAACTGCTCGGTGACCTTGGCGCCATCCTTCAGCGGCAGGCAGCGCAACGGGTCCACGCTCGAGACGGGGAATTCGAAGTCGACCTTGGCGACCTCGGTGTTGGTGCCCAGGCTGTCAGCGAAGATCGTCCACTCCCGCTCAGCGGTCGTGTCGGTGGCCACCAAGCGCGCTCCCGTGTCGACCATCACGCCGGACAGGGTCATTCCGCAGTAGGTCTTGCCCGAGCCCTGTTCTCCCATGGTCGCCATGGCTGCGGCGCGCTGCTTGTACTCGTGACCTTCACCGAAGGGCTCCCAGAGCACGGCCCGACGAAGGGGCAGGGTCTCGTCGATGAACAGGGGCAAGCCGGTCTCGTGGCCCAGGCGGCTGGTGGTGACCGCTCCCATTGTTGCCATGGTGACCGAGTGGGTGACTTGGTGGTAGGCGTGCAGTTCGGAGGTGATCTCACCTCCGGGCTGGCGGGCCATGAAGGCTGCGTCCTCGGCGCCGATGGGACGTGCCCACTTCACCGGCCCCTTCATGGCCAGGAATGTCTTGACTTCTTGTTCGAGCTTCTCGGGGCTGTCGGCGCAGATGGAGGCGATGATGACCGGTTCGTGTTCGACCAGGCTCTCGTCATCGGTGAAGTCCTCGTTGTAGGTGTCGAGGACGCTGGCTGCGGACTGGAGGCGGCTGAGGTGGGAGTTCGCCGTGCCGACGGTTCCCCCTTCGACCTGATCCACCTGGTTGTTGAGCTGGGTGAGTGCCTTGGCGTTGCGCTGCTGCGCGTCGGAACGGCTACGGCCGAGACCGACGATGCTGTAGTCGACCTGGACGCCGGAATCGTCGATGCGACGCAGGAACTCCATGCTGGGCCAGCTGAGGTTGCGGGGGACGCTGCGCATGATCAGGTGGGCCTGGTAGTTGGTCTCCCCATCCTCATCGGTGACTGCCACCCACTTGTGCTTCCACGGTGCCAGGGACCGCTGGTGCTTGGGCAGGGTGGAGATTCCCGAGGGGTCGAGGGCCGCTCCCTCCAGGCGCGCAGCGCTCTGGGGAATGTCGAGCAGGGCGCGGTCGGCATCGGTGATCAAGGTGGTGAAGTCCTCGCCGGTGCGGCGGATGTGGTGGCGGCGGGCCCATTCCATGATCTCGGGGGTGACGGGCCGGGCCTGGTACTCCGCGGGGATCTGCAGTCGGAAGTCCTCTGCGCGATCCAGGGCGTTCTCGTACTCCTTGGCCGAGGGTGCGAGGGGGGTCAGGCCGCCCATGGCCATGATGCTGCTGGCGGCTGCCCTTCCGGTGCGGGTGATGCTGTCGTGAAGTCCCGTGGACAGTTCTACGGTCAGGAAGTGGCGGCGATGGCCCAGCCAGTGCTCATCCAGCTGGTCCAGCGTCTGGTCGATGATGCTGCCGTATCCGGGGACCTGGTCTCGGCCTGCGCTGAGCATCGCCTCGGCGATGGTGGACGGGCTGGTCCAGCAGACCATCGACTCGAACCAGTAGCGATGGCCGGCGAGGGCTTCCCAGAGCCCGCGCTCCAGAGAGATGTTGTCGAGGGCATCACCTTGGCAGCGGGCGATCTGGAGGGGCTCCTTCAGCCACCAGGTGGCCAGGACTGATCCGGTGGAGGTCCACCGGAGTGGTCCGGCGATGAACTGCTCGGCGGCTGCGGTCATCGGGGGGCTCCTGTCGTGCTGGTTGCGGCCAGAAGGAAGTTCTCCAGGGCGCTGGTGGGGGGGTGCTGGTGGGAGGGCAGTTCTGTCTCGGGCGCTGGCGGGAAGGGTGCTTCGTGATGGGGATCCGTGACCCGCTTGGGGGTCCGAGGCCTCCGACGGGGGTTCCTCGTCTCCGCGGATGTCTGGTCAGTGACCTCGCGGGCTGCGGGGGCCTCGATCACCAAGGTGGGGGCCTCCTCGTGGGGAACCTGCAGCGGCTCGTGCTGGTCTGCTTGGGTGGCGCGCTCGACGAAGCTCACCACTTGGCATCGACTTTCGAAGGAGCTCGGCTTCACAGACCGTGGGGCCCGTCCTGTGGTGGTGACCATGGGGTGCTCGGAGCTGAGGTGCAGGGATAGGCACTTGATTCCGCCAACGAGGTCCCAGATGAGGGACACATTGGTGTAGTCGATCTTGACTGCGGCCCGGTTGACGAACCAGACGGCGATCACGATGGCGCCCAGCTCACGGATGACGTCGAATCCCAGTGCTGATCCCCACAGGGGTCGCGTCACGAACAGGAGGCCCCCCACCAGGGCAGCGGCGCCCACCTGGTAGCTGGTGTAGGGGCCGCCGGGAATGGGTTTGCCGGCCGGGTCCTTGCCTAGGACTGCGGGCTGGCGGCGCCCCTCGGTGTGCCACATGGCGGTGAATCTGTCCATGGTGAGGGTCCTCCTTTCGCGATGGATGGGGTCTTGGATGAGAGCCGGCGACTACTTCGGGGCGCGCAGGTAGGTGTCGACCAGGCTGTTGATCACCTCGCCCATGTCGGCCAAGCCGCCGTGGCCGGCGTAGTAGACGAGGCCGCCGACAACGACGGCGGCCGTGATGCTGGCGATGCCAGGGTTCTTCACCACCGTCTTGAGCAGGTGGTACAGGACGACCAGGGTGATGAAGCCGAGCACGACTGCGGTCAGGGCCGTGGCCAACGAGTTGGCACCAGCGATCGGGTCCATGGGGGGTTCCTTTCAGGAGTTGGGACGTCTTAGCTGACGCTCTTCACGGCCCATCGGCCGCTGTTCTGGGTCAGCGCCACCGTGTAGGCGCTGGGACGTGCAGCCTGCTGCGTAGTGCAGGTGGCCACGATCTGCAGGTGGACTTGGGCTCCGGACACGGTGGGGCTGGGCGAGTCAGATGGCTGCCCCTCCCCCACGGGGGGCGTCGCGCTGCCAGGCATGGCCAGCGCCACCAGCTCCTTCGCGTCCTCCTCAGAGGCGCTCGCCGACAGCAAGCGCACCGACTGGCAGGGCTGGGTGCTGATGGCCGCCGGCTTGAACGCCGGATCTGTCCACCGATCCACGGTCGAGGACTGGGTCAGCCACGCAGTCAGGAATCCCACCGCGGTAACCACTGCCGGATCATTCGCAGAGATGGATTCACGCTGCGCCGGAACCCCTCGTCGGGCAATGGCTCCCGGCTCTGCCGCTCGAGCCGGGAGCGCAAGGATTCCTGTCTGTACGACGCCGTTCTTCGACGTCACTGCTTGGACAGGAACGGAGTACCACTCCCCCGCTCCAGCACTGCCACCTTGGGCGTGGACCGTCACGATCCAGGTCCCGTCCTGGGAGGTGGCTTGGACGGCAGCTGGCTCGACCACCGTGGCTGGCTTGGGTGCCTCTTGGGGGAAGATCGCCTGGGAGGGGGCGGTCACCATTCGCGAGTACAGGGCATCGGTGGTCTTGGTGCTGGTGACCATCCATTGGCGCACGAAGCTGACGGCGGCGGCCTCAACCTGGGTTTGGGAGGTCGTCGTCGAGGTGGTGGCTTCTGATGGGGCGGGGGTTCTGGCTCCGGCACCGGCGCGCACGGCCATGCAGGACGCGGGGCCACACAGGAGGCACAGCCCCAGCACTGCGATCCCCAGCTTGTGACGCAGGGCTTGGGCTTTGGGGACAGGACCGGGCACCCGCACGAAGCGGGACGCTGGCTGGCGCGGTGGCTGGTCACCACGATCAGCACCCGGGAGTTTCAGCTTCACCATGGCTCCTTCGGAGAACTCGTCGGCGCGGACGCGCTGACACTCGGGAGAAGGTGTCGTCAATCGCTGGTTTTTCTCACTGGGGAAGAACTCTTCAGGTTCTTCTCCCCCGGATCCACGGTTGCAGTTTTCATTGCAATTTTTATTGCAATGAATGATTCCATTTGGATACTGGTTCGTGATCCTGCACTGACCTCAACTCGCGCCGCCAGTCCCATCGAGGGGTTCCCCGCCGCAGAACCGTCAAGCTAGGACCATGGACAACTCCCGCCCTGCTCCCCCACCCACACCCCCGGCCGGCCGGATTCTGGATGCGCTCCCGAACGAGGACGAGAACCACGTCGACCGGGAGGTTCCTGCGCAGCATGTATGGGTCAACGGCCAGGAGGCTGGTCTTCTGGTCGGGTGGAGGAAGTACCCGGATCGCGTCTGCGTCCGCTGGTTCGCTCGAGTCTTCTGGTGCCCGCCCAATGCGCCCTATGCCCTGCTCTCGTGGATTCCAGCAGCACAGGTGACAAAGGCCTGAATCAGCAGGTCAGCGTCCGGCCCCTCGCCGCTGCTGACGGCACACCCGTATACGGCATATCTCCGTGTAGTTGCCTCTCTCTTTAGGCTGGCTGCATTGCACGCGGCGCTCACGCCGCACAGCGAGGCTGACAGCTTGGTAGAGGGATTCCCTGCTTGCAGCGAACCTTGCAATGCGCATTGCAACCTGCCGCTGATCGAGCACCCACCCCTGCGACTGGAGCCCGCCCCGCTCCCTGGATCGCCAGCTCCATCCCCACGTTCATGGACGAGCTGACCGTCTGGCCGCCTGACCCTCCGCCACTGCAAGCTGCCTCGAGCTCCCCTCTACGAAGCTCTGGACAGAAATCGGCACCCGTCCAGGCGCACTGGCCCACCTGCAAGAACCTCGACCAGCGCCGAGCCGCTCCCGCACTCCCGGAGCCCAATAGCGCTCCCGGGCTCGTTGGTGAGGTGCGGAGGTGTCTTCTCATCCCTCTTTCTTCTGTCTCTGGCAAGGGTTTATGAAACTGCGAACCTCGGGGGTGTTCGTGCGAACCCTGTGGCGAACCGGCTCTCGATGCACTCGTCTCATCCACCCCGACCACCGCCCCGAGGGATGTCATGAGCAACCACGTCTTCGTCCAGATGAACCGCGAGTGGGAGATTCTGTCCACTACTGACGTCTCCTGCTGGGTCGCCGATGAGCCGGCACTGGCCCAGTGCAGCACCGCAGCCGATGTCCTGGCGGCCATCCCCTGCCAACCCAACGAGGTCCTGCTGTTCCTGGTACGTGAGGCTCAGGCGGGCAACACCCTGGCTGGCCGCATCATCATCCAGACGATGATCGGCAAGCTGATCAGGATGTCCATCAGCGGCCGTGCCCGCTCGATCCCTTCGGCTGACATGGACCTGGTCGCGTCCCTGTGGGAGCGGGTGATGACCCTGCCTCTGTCGGGCCGGCTGAACAACGTCGCGGCACGCTTGGCCCTGGACACCCTGAACCTGACTCAGCACCTGTGGAGCCGGGAGGAGATCTCGAGGCTCTCGCCCGAGGTTGCGACGAAGTTGGTCTTTGATGTGGCACCTGACACGGGAGATGACGACCTGCGCGCGGCCGATGTCCTGGCCATGGGGGAGCAGTGGCTGTCGGATGATGACGCTGAGGTGATGCGTCTGCTCTACGGCCAGGGCGCCTCGGTGGCCGAGGTGGCCGCCAGGCTCGAAGTCTCACCACAGAAGATCTACCGCCGTCGCCAGGTGGGGCTGTCCGTCCTGCGCGACCATGCGGACGAGCTGTTGGCCGCCTGATTGATTGCATCTTTCATTGCAATGTTTATTGCAATGTTCACCGCTGTTTGAACAGTCAGCCTGCCTGCTGTCGTGTCGTGGGTTCCGCTGGGTACTTTTCAGTCCTACATTGAGGCCATGACTTCGGACACTTCCCCTGTGGTCGAGCGCGCCTGGTTCTCGCGCATCGTGGCCCTGAACAACAGCAAGGGCGGGGTCTACAAGACCTCGCTCGTGACCAACCTGGCGGGCATCCTCGCGGCCGGCGGGATGCGGATCCTGCTGATCGACCTCGATCCCCAGGGCGACACGTCGGTGGAGCTCGGGTGCAAGGACCTGGCCTTGGAAGGTAAGCACCTGGCCGACGCCATCCGCGAGCAGCGGCCCCTCGATCCTGATGCCTTCATCCCCGCACGGGAGAACCTCGATCTGGTTGCCGGCGGGGAACTGCTCGAGGACCTCCAGTTCGAGGGCTACTCCAAGGAGGAGTCGATGGACCTGCTCCTGGCCGTCTTCGACACCTGGGTGGGGGACTACGACGTCGTGTTCATCGACACCCCGCCCTCCAGCTTGGTCTACATCTACGCAGCCATGGGCGTCGCCCGGTTCCTGCTGATGCCCACCAAGGCCGACGTTGCCTCCATTGACCGCATGTCCAAGGCCGTCAAGACCATGGCCACCGTCCGTGAACGCAACGAGGTCCTGGAACCCATCGGGGTCGTCCTGACCGGTATCGCCCGAGGCAACGACGCCATCCGCAAAGCTGCCGAGCAGCGCATCCGCGCCATGTCCCTGGGCCCCTACCTGTTCAAGCACACCGTCTCCACCACGGAGGCCGTGGCCCAGGTGGCTCGCGAGCGCAGCCAGCTCATCCACGAGATCGCTGGGACCATCGACGACGTCAAGGACCAGGCGATCCGTGTCCTGCAGGAGAACGAGGTCCTGCGCAAGGCCGGCAAGGAGACCAAGCCGGTGCCGCGGTCACTCCCGGCAGCCAAGAACCTGGCCAAGGACTACATGGACATCGCCCAGGAACTGGCCCAGCGCATCGCCGAGCAGGAAGCCGACACCGACGAGGAGGAGCAGGCATGATCGAGGACGCCGCGGCGGGCAAGGAAGTCATCAAGCCCACCCCCATTGAGCCCCAGGACCTGGGTGGCCTTCTCCAGCGCCGACACAAGCCGAAGAGCAGCTCGATCGTGATCAAGAAGGCTGCCCCCCGCACCCCGGAGAACATGACCACCGCTGCCGAAGAACCGGTGGGGGAGAGCACCGTTCCCCCGGCGGACCAGCCTGGGCACACGCCCCAGAAGCAGGCGCCGCAGCCAGCCAAGAGGCCTGCACCCTCGACGCCGGCAGCAGCCCAGGGCAGTGCCCGACGAGGTCGGCGCCCCCAGTCAGCTGCAGCCAAGAAGGCCGCGGCCGAGCAGCGGGGGAGTGGAGCACGTCCCACGACGCCGCAGATGACGGTCAACGTCGCAGCCCGAACCCGAGCCCTGCTCAACGCCCTACGCCAGCACACCCCGTTCAACAACACCCAGAACGCTTTGCGCGCCCTGGACATCAGTGATGGGCGTGCGGCCGAGATCGTGAGGGCCCACCATGAGCGCCGGCGCGCAGCCTATGAACAGTCGATGGGACTGTCCCGCTTCTCTGCACCCGACGTGACCAGGATGCCCACGCACAAGGTCCCCCTGAGCGTGCGCTTCGACTACCAGATGCAAGAGGTCGTCGACCAGATCGTGGAGGCCTCGGGAGCAAGCGGACGAGGCGATCTGTTCGATGCCTGCATCATCGCCTACGTCGAGTCTCTTGATCTTGATCCCGAGACCCTCGCCCCGGCCTCCCTCTACTAGATCAACCCACATCCCAAGGGCACGGCCGGGCATGGAATCCCGATTCGTGTCGGGCCCCCACCGCCCGGCCGTCGCCCCTAGCGTTCACTCATCCACCCCACATTGGACAGAAACGAACCCAGCTCATGGCTTTGACGCGCGCGAAGAAGACCGCACCGATCGAATCATCCGCCCCTCCCATCACCAAGAAGCAGGACGTGACGCCCACCCTGGCCGCGTCCCGCGTCCAGATGAAGGCCCGACGCCGCCCGACGCTGATCGCCGGAGGCATCGGATTGATCTTGGCCAGCGGACTGGCCGCTGCCTTCGTGGTCAACGAGACCCAGACCCAGAACCACGTCGTGACCGTCCGCAGCAACATCCCGCGCGGCACCCAGATCCAAGCCTCAGACCTGACCACCGCCACCGTCGGATCGATCGCCGGCATCTCGAGCGTCCCGTCATCCGAGGTCAATTCCCTGATCGGCAAACGAGCCCTGATCGACCTCAAGGCCGGCGCCCTGCTGCCCTCCGGCGCAGTGGGTGATGCTGGATACCCGGGCACGGGACGAAGCATCCTCGGTATTCCCCTGGCTCCCGGCCATGTGATGACCGGGACCATCACCCCCGGATCCAAGCTGCGCCTGGTCGTGACCGACCCCCAGGGCAATGCGGCCAAGGACAACCAGGCTGGACAGATCTACGACGCCATCATGGTCGGCGCCTCCAACACCCAGCTCCAGAACGCCGGCCAGGTCATCAATGTCGAGGTGGCCGCCCAGGAAGCTCCCGTCATCGGCACCATGGCGGCCGCCAACCGCATCGTCGTGATCAAGGACGCAGACCAGTGAGCGTCTTCCTTCTCACCGCGGTCTCCGGCGCTCCCGGGGTATCGACGATGGCTCTGGGGATGGCTCTTCGGTGGCCCCGGGCGTCACTGCTGGTGGAGGCCGATGCCCAGCAATCGCTGTTGGCCGGCTACTTCGCAGGGGCCGTGCCACCTGAGCCGAACCTGTCCCAGGTGGCGGTGCGGGCTGCACGCGGCGAGGCGAATCTCGGGGAGGCGATCTGGCATGGCGCCCAGCGGTTCCCCAGTGATGCAGAGCCCAATCGCCGGCTCTTCATCCCCGGCCCGACACCTCCGTGGATGCGGCACGCAGTGGACCAGCGGTGGGGAGCGATGGCTCCGACACTGGCGCAGATGGACGAGGCCGGGATGGATGTCCTTGTGGACCTGGGCAGGCTCCAGACGCCGATCAGCCAGACCCCCGCATTGGTCTCGACGCCCCTGCTGGAGAACAGCGCCCTGGTGGCTGTGGTGATCGAGCCCACCCTGCCGGGGATCGCTGCGGCGAGGATCTTGGTGGAGGGCTTGACGGTGCAGGTGAAGCATTCTGTCCGACAGCCGTTGCTGGGCGTGGTCCTACGGGCGCCGGCCACCGCATCGCGGCGGTGGTTCGGGCCACAGGTCAAGATCCAGACCTACTCCCCACGCGAGATCTCACGCCAGCTCAACGTTCCTGTCCTGGGACAGGTCGAGCACGATGTGGCCGGTGCTGCGCTACTCAATCAAGGACTCGAGTGGGACAAGTCCCCTCTGGCCAAGAACCTCCACTCCCTGGCTCGAGATCTGCAACAGCGGGCCACTCGCCATGCCACGTCACAGGAGAACCCCCATGCCTGACAACCCGTTCGAGAACCTGCGACGATCCCGTGGCGCGCAGCCCCAGCCCATCCGCACCACCCCACCTCAGCCGCTGGCCGAGACAGACGGTGAGGGACAGCCCGCTGCACCCCTGCAAGACATCAACCTGTTCCAGTCGTCCTCGTACTCGTGGGCATCGCCGGACGAGGCTGCCACGAGCACTGCCCCCGCAGCGGTGACGCCCGAGGAGCTGAGTGTGGACTGGCAGGTCGTTCGGGCTCTGCGCCACGAGGTGAGTGGCCGGCTGCAGAAGGCCTTGAACCCTGCCGGCGAGGCATCGAGCCAGCCAGCCTCACGGGAGCGGCGCTGGGAGGTGGGCCAACCTCTGATCACCGAAGTGGTGCGAGCCAGGGCGATGGAGGCCTTGTCGGCCAACAACGAATGGCCCCTGGAGCTGGAGGCCTTGTACCGCAAGGCCATCAGCGACTCCATGTTCGGGCTGGGGCGCTGGCAGCCGCTGCTGGAAATCCCCGATGCCGAGAACATCGTGATCTGCGGCACGCGCCCCGTGCGTGTTGACCACGCAGACGGCCGCCAGAGCTACCTGCCCCCGGTGGCGGACTCCCATGATGAGCTCACCGAGCAGATCGAGCTGCTCGCCAAGAACTCACACCCGCCGCGGGCCTTCGACGTGATGCACACCGACGTCACCATCAACTACAAAGACCGATTCCGTATCCATGCCATGTCGGACGAAGTCAGCGGCGAACCATCGGTGGCGATCCGTCAGCACCTGCACACCCGCATCGGGCTCGGAGACCTGGTCGATGGGGGAGTGATGCCCCACGACGTGGCAGTCTTCCTGGCCAAGGCGGTGGCATTGCGCAAGACGATCTTCGTGATCGGTGACGTGGGTGATGGCAAGACCACGACGATGCGCGCCCTGATCGACGCCATCCCCATGCGCGAGCGATTCGCGACCCTGGAGACCGACCTGGAGCTCTTCGCCCACCTGATGCCCGGCCGCGAATACACGCTGGTCCTGACTGCTCGCGACGGCATGGGAGAGCGCAATGCCGACGGGACCCTGGCTGGCGAGATCCCGGTCGCGGCACTGATTCCCCCGGCACTGCGCCAGTCGATCACCCGGATCATCGTCGGCGAGCTCCGAGGCGATGAGGCGGGCGCCATGTTCGAGGCAATGCAGTCAGGCGCAGGAGCGATGGCCACGCTGCACAGTGCCTCCTGCCAGAAGTTCCCCGAGCGCCTGGCCACACTGGCCGCGCGCAGCCCGATCTACTCCCTGGAAGAGGCCCAGCGCCAGATCGGACAGTCGGTCGACCTGGTCCTTCACATCCGCAAGGTGGACACCCCCCAGGGCCGTCGGCGCTTCGTGCAGGAGATCCGAACACTGACCAACGGCGAGGAACACCGCGCTTCGGGCAGCGAGATCTACAAGGCCGACCAGTGGACAGGGGCACCCATCTCCTTCACGCCGAGCCACATGGAGAACTACGAGGACTGGGATCACATCACAGTCGAACTCCACCGCTACGAATCCGAAACCGACCAGGAGGGTGCAGCATGACCGCCACGGCAGCACTGCTGGCCACGGTGATGCTGATGTCCGGCCTGTGGATGATCGTGGCCGGGCTACGCCCTGGTGAGGTGAAGCCTGGCAAACCCCAACGCACGATTGGACAGAAATGGGCCCACCTGACCCGCCGGCCGGCTGGCCGTGAAGGTCGGCGTAGGGACATCCGGTGGTCCCTGGCCCTGGTCGCCGGGCTCGTGGTCTACCTGATCAGCCACTGGATCGTGGCGCTGGTGGCGGTGCCGGCTCTGGTCATCTTCGGCCCGACCCTGTTGGGTGCCTCGCCCCAGACCGATCTGCCGCTGCTGGAGGCTCTTGACCGGTGGGTGCGCTCCATCGCGATGATCCTTCCCCAAGGCCGCGATGTGGTGCAGGCCATCCGCTCATCCCGCGACAAGGCCCCGGACCTGCTGGGCGACGAGGTCAACCTGATGGTACGCCGCATGGACTCCGGGATGCTCCCGGAAGAGGCGCTGCAGATGATGGCTGACTCGCTGGACAATGCCGAGTCCGACACCGTCCTGGCAGCACTCAAGCTGGCAGTGCGGCGCACGACGGGCGCCACGGGCACGCTGAACTCCATCGCCGACAACCTGCAGGACCGCATCGCGGTGCTACGTGACGTCGAGGCGGAACGCAACAAGCCCCGCCAGGAGGCGCGCAATGTGACCCTTCTGTCGGCCGTCATGATCCTGGGCATCGCGCTGATGCCCAACAGTTACTTCGCCTCGCTGTCGACCCCGCTTGGACAGATCTTGGTGCTGGCGTGCGCCGGCACCTACTGGTTCGGCTCGAGCTGGATGTACCGCATGACCAAGCCCCGCCAGCGGGCCCGAATCCTCATTGCCCCCAGGAGCGAGTCGTGATCCTCACCATTGCCTCACTGAGCATCGGAATGCTGTTGTGCGGGGGAGTGCTCCTGCTGGCAGCCTCACTGCGCACGCCCCAGCCAGACCTCGCCACAGCCCTGACCACGCTGTCGTCATCCACGCCCGTCGGCGCGATCCCCGACGCCGAGATCTCCGCGGACTCCTTCATCGAGAAGCTGGGCGCCTGGGTACTGCGCAGCACGCCCCTGCAGCCGTCAACAAGTCAGCGCACCCTGCTGCGCCTGTCAGGAGTCAGCCACGCGGAGTTCTACGGCATCCGCGTCCTCTACGCGCTGGTCCTTGCCTGCGCCCCATGGTTCTTCCAGCTCTGCTTCACCATGGCCGGCATGGCCATGTCGGTGGGCCTGCCAGCGATCCTTACCGTGGCTCTAGGCTTGCTGGGATGGATGCTGCCAGCCATGCGATTGGGACAGCAGCAGGAGGCGGTCAACGACGACACCTTGGAAGCCTTCGGTGTCCTGCTCGACCTGGTGGTCCTGGAACGCATGGCGAACGCATCGGCCATCGACGCCATCACCCGGGCGGCCTTCGTGTCCCGCGCCCCGCTGTTCGTCCAGGTCCAGCAGACCCTCAACAGGGCCGTGCTGGAGAACGTCCAACCCTGGGACGGGTTGCGCGCCCTAGCCGAAGACATCCAGCTACCTGAACTCAATGACCTGGTGGCCATCGCACAACTGCAGAGCGAGGGAGCAAGCCTGGTGGGCTCCCTGCGGGCCCGAACCGTAGAACTGCGCAATGCCTACCTGCTGCGCATGCAGAACGAGGCCACCCGTGTCACGCAGCGCATGTCCTTTGCCAAGCTCTTGCCACCGATGTCCGTGGTCCTCCTGATCATCGGCTCCGTGATGCTCAACCTGGTCCTGTCCTGAGCCGAGCACGACACGAAACTCGTTTCGTGTCGCCCCTCCACAACGGCCACCGTGCCACCAGACTTCACCGGGACAGCCACCAGAGGACAACCCCAACGCTGTTACTGCACCAATCCACAAGGCACAATCAGACGCGCTGAACCACAGCAAATCATCAGTATTTCGTCATACTTACAGGAGGCACCCCCCATGAACCCCATCACCCAGGCCCTCATCCACACCCAGCTCGCCCTCAACGAGGCCCTCACCAAGGCCCCGGCCAAGCGCGACGAGCGCGGTAGCGGCAGCGTCGAGCAGCTGGGCTGGATCGCCATCGCCATCGCCGTCATCGCCTTGGTCACCACCGGAGTCATCGCCTTCATCAAGTCCAAGATGCCCGCCTGATCCATGTCCTCACCCCTGCAGCGAGACAGCCGCGGCGGTAGCTCGACCATCGGCTACCTGGGCTTCATGCCTGTCCTGATGCTCCTGATCTTCGGAGCCCTCCAGGTCGGGATGCAGTTCAGCGCCCGCACCGCGGCTGTCGCTGCTGCACGCGCCGGCGCAGACCAAGCACGACTCATGCCCCAAGGCGACGCACAGCACGCCGCTCTGGTCGTAGCCCACCAGGCCGACCTCGGCGACCCACAGGTCACCATCGACCGCGGGACAGAAACCGTCACCGTCACCGTCACCGGACGCGCCCCCTACGTCCTGTGGAACTCCACCGCACGCGGCAGCGTCACCTATCCCGTGGAGCGTGCCTCATGACCCGCACCGAACGCGGCGGCGCTCCCGGCGTCGAGGTGGTGATCATCGCCCCGGTCATCCTGGTGTTCGTGGCTCTCGTGGTGATTGCCGCTCAGGTGGCCATCACCCGTGACGCCGTCACCAACGCCGCCGGGGCAGCTGCCCGAGCAGCCACCCAGGAGCGCACCGCTCAAAGCGCTCAGGAGACCGCGCGGGCAGTGGCCATCGCCACGACCGACGGTTCGCCCTTGCGCTGCCTCGACCCTGTCGTGTCCACCGACACCTCCGGGTTCGGTGTTCCAGTTGGGCAACCTGCCCAAGTGACCGTGCAGTTGAGCTGCACGGCGGAGCGCAACTATCTGGGCATCCTCAACGGCGGGCGCCGGGCCTACCAGGCCACATCCAGCGCACCCCTCGACAGCTACCGCGAGAGGTGATGGCCATGACATCCCCCATCCCGGACCAGCGCGGTGGCTCTTACGGCCTGACCGCCATCGGCATGGCCTTCGTCACAGTGCTCGTCGCCGGTCTGGTCGTGGACACAAGTCGGCAGTACTCGGCAGCCTCCAATGCACAGTCCGCAGCTGCTGCAGCGGCCCGGGCCGGCGCAGATGCCAGCGCGACCCAGCGGCTGGCCGGAAGCCCGGTCGATGCAGCCTCGGTCAGCTCTGCTGCGCAGGCCTATCTCGCATCAGCCAATGTTGCAGGCACGGTGAGCGTCCAAGGCACCACGATCCATGTGACCACCACAGCCACCGTCCCCACCGAGTTTCTGTCCGTGATCGGCATCAACCAGGTGCGTGGCAGAGGTGACGCGACCGCGGAACTGATCACCCCCTGAACCCCCACTTGAAAGGAGCCATGATGCGGCGCGTAGCTCATGGACTGGGATCGCTGATCCTCCTCGCTGCGATGCTGTTCGGCCTTCCTGCCCTGTTGCTGACCGCAGGAGCCGACCTCATCCCAGCGAATGTGAATGTCACCGAGCTGACCCGTATCTTGATGACGCCGGACAACACCGGCGCTGCCCTGGTTTGGCTGATCACCCTGGCAGCGTGGATCGCCTGGGCCGTTTTCACGGTCCTGGTCATCCTCGAGGTCATCAACTTGGCCTCCGGGCGCCGTCTCAATCTCCATCTGCCGCACCTCGTGGGCGCACAACAGGCCGTGAGTGCACTCCTGCTCGCGGTCATCGCCATCGCAGGAAGCCCGAGCAGCGCCATGGCTCATCCAGGCACCGCCCCAGCACAGTCGGCCACAGCCGCGTCCGCACCCCAAGCACCGGTCAAGACCGCTTCCACGAACTATGTCGTCGAGCGAGGGGACACCTTGTGGGACATCGCCGAAGAGCACTTGGGCGACGGTGAGAAGTACCCCGAGATCGCAGAGGCCAACCACATCTCGCCAAACGCCCTGCTGCTGTCTGGACAGAAACTGACCATCCCTAGCAACCCAGGCGCGACGTCCAGCGCCGCGTCTCGCACAGTCACCGTCGAGGGAAGTGACTCCCTGTGGTCGCTGGCCGAGGACCACCTGGGCGATGGCCACCGCTGGCCTGAGATCTACCAGGCCAACAGGAACGCTATCGGCAGCAATCCCAACATCCTGGCCGACGGCATGACCCTCGCCATGCCCCAGGCCCAGCAGCCCATGCCCCAGGCCCAGCAGCCCAAGCCCCAGGCCCAGCAGCCCAAGCCCCAAGCCCAGCAGCCCAAGCCCCAAGCTCCTTCCCAGATGCCGACGCCCGCGAGCGCACCGACGACTGCCCCCATCCAGGCTCAGCAGCAACCCACTAGCTCGCAGGACACCGTCTCCGAGGTTGGACAGAACGAGAACGTGCGTGACGGGATCCTGGCAGGAGCCGGCCTGATCCTGGCTTCCTCCCTCGTGACCACCATCGGGATGCGCCGTCGACGCCAGCTACGGGAACGCCAGCCTGGCCAGACCATCTCCCTGCCCAACGAAGAGGCCCAGCGGCTCGAGACCAACATCCGCACCCATGCGGTGCCTCTGACCGTCGAGCGACTCAACCTGGTGCTGCGGGCCATCGCCCACCACTGCTTCAAGAAGGATCAGGATCTGCCGATTCTGTCCGCTGCGCGCCTGGCGAACGACCGTATTGACCTGCTGCTTGCCGAGCCGGCCACCTGCGCTCCCGACTGGGTAGAGCTGATAGCTGATGGATCGGTCTGGACGATCCTTCCCGGCCGCAGTGATGACCTGCCCTTCCAGAGCGATGACCTCATGGATGTTGCCGCGCCGTACCCGGCGCTGGTCAGCATCGGCCACGACGACGACAACGCACTGATCCTGATCGATCTGGAGAATGCCGGCGCGGTGACCATCGCCACCACGGACGATGCCGAGGCGGAGAACACGATCCGCGCCATCGCGCTAGAGCTCGCCCTGGGGCCCTTCGCCGAGGATCTCAACATCACTCTGGTCGGCCAGGTGTGCCCCGGTCTCGAGACTGCCCTCGCCGAGCCGACCGTGACGCGCGTCACCGACGTCGACGCGTTGATCATGTCCCTGACTCAGCGTGCGGACCAGCAGCGCGCCATCCTGACCGAGACCGACACCAGCGTTGGACAGAATCGGGTGCAGAACGCGGCTGACGGTTGGGATCCCGAGATCATTCTTCTCGACCAGTCCCTCACCGAGAACCAGGTGGCCGGCCTTGCTGATCTGCTCACCGAGCTCCCGAGAGTCGCCGTAGCAGCTATCACCACCGTCGAACAGAACCTGTCGCCGTGGCGGCTCACTGTGGGGGGCTTGCCACGCACCGCCGTCCTGGAGCCCCACAGCTGGGAACTGAGCCCGCTCTACGTCTCCGACGAGGACTACCGCAACGTGCTGGAACTGCTGAATACCTCGCAGGTCGGCACCGCCCAGCCAGCCTCATGGTGGGACCAGGAGACGCAGACCGAACTGGCGGCCCTCGAAGCACTGGAGGAGCAGGACAGCGAGGAAGATGCCACGGAGGTTGACGAGCTGCGTCTGGCCGCCTTCCAGTCCCCTGTCCCCGAGGTCACCGTCATCCGTCCCACGACCAAGCCGTCGCCGGTGCGGCCGCCGCTGCCAACTGCCGACCTGACAGCGAACCTGGCCAAGCAGGCAGCCTGGCTAGATGACGAGGACGAGAAGGCGCCCACCGATCTCGCCTCGACGGGAAATCCCAGCGTGTTGCCACCCACCGCGATCTCTCATCATGTGGCCGGCGCCGATCAGCCCTATGACCTGGTCTCCATTCCCGATCCGACGACCGGGCAGACTGCTCCGATGCTGCGGATCCTGGGACCAGTCACCATGTGCAATGCAGCCGGCACGGCCGGGCGTGCTCAGCGTCGGTGCCAGGAGACGATGCTGTACATGCTCGAGCACCCGGGCTGCACCACTGCGGATCTAGCCGCGGCGTTCGTGATCTCGGACAAGACGGTCAAGCAGAATGCTTCCTACCTGCGCAGCTGGCTTGGACAGGATCCCGAGGGGAAGCCGTACCTGCCGTCGGGGATTGGGGGATACCGTCTCGACGAGCGGGTCACCACTGATTGGCACATCGCTCGCTCGCTGCTGGCTGGTGGAGTGAATCGCGCCACGACCGACAACCTGGTGCAGGCGCTCAACATCGTCCAGGGCGCCCCCTTCGAGGGAGTCACATCCCATGCCTTTGCCCAGGCAGAGATGCTGCGCATAGAGATCGTTCAGTCGCTCGTCGATGCTGCCTTGAGTCTGGTCGACCGCGCGCTGGAGGGCAATGACTTGGCACTGGCGCGGTGGGCCACTGGGAAGGCCCTGCAGCTTGATCCTCACTCTGAGGCCTTGGCTACTGCCCGGATCCGCACGGAGTACCAGGCGGGCAACTTCGCCGAGGTTGACCGTCTGATGCGGTCGCTGCATGCCAGTGCGCGAGCAGCCCAGATGGACCTGTGTCCCCAGACCGAGGATGTCCTGCGCAAGGTGGCCGCTCGATGATCCCTGCGACCTCGGTCATCCTGGCTCTTGCCGCGGCCCAGGATGGTCACACGCTCGAGGAGCTCGACACCTTGCTGCCTGGTGGCACCGAGGACCTCGTGGTCGCTCTTGGACAGATCTGTACGGCAGGAGGAGCGTCCTGCAAGGGGGACCGGTGGAAGCTGACTACCAGCCCCGCTGAGGCGATCTCGCGCGTGATCAGACACTGTGAAACGACGGCAGCGTCCTCCATGGCGCCGACAGGGGAGTAAGCAATGGACAGAAACCGTTTCATGCCGGCTCCCACAGCCTGGTGGCGTTGTGCCACCCTGAACACGACTTCACACCAAAAGGAAGGCCTCTCCCATGATCGATCGTGACCAGCTTCACCTGACGCGGATGCGCTGCGTGGCTGTGCTCGTCGCGGGCGCGGCCTTGATGGGAGGGTGCTCGGGCAAGGTGGACGTGACACCGACGCAGGCTGCCTCAAGTCCTGCTGCCACCTCGGCGGCGCCCACTCCCACGCCCAGTTCGGACACGATGGAGAAGGCGGCGATCGCGGCCTACAAGAAGGCCTTCGAGACGTCCGATGCCTATGCGAAGGCAGGTGGTCTGGCCCCGGGCAACATCGTTCCTCCTGAGCTGGAGGCCGTGATGACTGGTCAAGCCTTGGACGATCAGGTGGAGGAGCTGCAGCAGGTCTATCAGCTCGGCCTGGACCGACAGGCGGGAGAGTTCGTACTGGGGAAGATCCGAGTGTCGGACAAGGAGCGGGCTGGATCGAGCTTCGCTCTGGAGAGCTGTGAGGACGGTTCCTCCATCGTAAATAAGCGCCAGGACGGGAGCATCTCCCATGGCCGGTTGATCCACAAGACCACTTACTACGCCAAGGTCGACGGTGTAGTGAAGATGACCTACTACTGGGGAGACGAGGTCAAGAAGTGCCCCGTCGTCTAAGCAGGTGTGCGGTGTTGGCCGCTGGCCTTCTTGCCGTCACACCGGGTATCGCAAGTGCTGGGGGTGCCGGTGGTCTGGACGGTGGGGTTGAGGCCGGCGGTGGCGCCGATGTCACGGGAACCGTGACGTACCAGCAGGTGCAGCAGGTCCAAGGTGGTTCGGGGCCGGCTCAGGCCTCTTTGATGAATGGCCGGCCCACAGAGCTCGAGGTTCTGCAGGCGCGCATCCGTGCCAGTGTGGCCGAACAGAACTGTCGGCGTGTGACTCTACGTCTGGAGACTGCGACCAAGAACAAAGACGCCGCAGATGCTGCGGCGAACCAGAGCTACCTGGACCAGAACTGCAAGCCCGGTGCCACTGCGGGCACCATCGCTCCGCCGGCCTGGGTGCTCGGCACACAAGCGGTCGCCCAGATGAACCTCCCGGCAGCTCCGCCGGCCGTCGGTCCCGACCCGTCACTGAACGAGTGGAACATGGCCGGCGTCGGGTATCCGCTGTGGCTCTCTGTGCCGGGTGCAGTTACGCAGAACGCGACCGCCTCGGTTCAGGGCTATGCCGTCACCTTGGCGGCCAGGCGCACGTCAGTGAACTTCACCATGGGCGATGGCGGATCGGTGGACTGCGCCACGTCGACGCCCTGGTCACTCTCGGTGACCCCAGGTGATGCCTCACCCGACTGCGGCTACACCTACACCAAGGCCTCGAAGCCGGGACAGTACAGGATCGTGGCGACCACGAACTGGGAAGTGACCTGGTCCGTGCTGGGGGAGAGCGGCGTGATCCCTGTCACCAAGTTGGGTGGCACGGATCTGACGGTGGGGGAGCTGGAGGCTGTGGTGACCTCCTCGGGCAACAGCTAGCCATTTTTGTGTCGCAGTGAGAAAACGAGGGCGCTGCCACCACCTTCCTTGAAGTGTGAGAAACTTCTGGAAAACTCCCGTTTGTGCAAACCGACCCGCGTGTTGCGGCCCCACCCGGCGCGTCGCTCCGCAAGGATGGATCCATGCCGACTCGCCGCTTGACTGGCCGCAAGCCACTGACCACCGAGGATCGTCACATCCTCGGGATGAAGGCGACGCCTGCAATGGTGCAGGCCATCGATGCGATGAGCACTGTCCTGGAGACCTCCCGCGCGAACACGGTGCTGTTGTGCGTTCTGCGTGGCGCCAGCGAGCTGGCGGTCTCATTGGACTTCGAGCCGATCACGCTGCCGGACTATGTGGAGAAGATCGCCCAAGGCGCTCAAGCGCTCCCGATCTCGGCCCACGACTTCCTCGAGTCGGAGCCGCCGCTGGTGATGGTGCCGCCGGCCCGGGAACCGATGTTGATGGCACATGTCCCGGTATCGCGCTTCGACCGGCTCGAGGAACTGGCCGAGCATCTCTCGGTGCCCACTGGTCGGCTGTGCATCTGGGCGATGGTGTGGCATCTCAACAAGCTGCGAGCCAGTGCTGGCTTGGAGCCCCTCGAACTGAAGCCTCGCGTCCAGCGGGAGCTTCCAGCGGTGCTGAAGCACCTCAGCGCCCGCACATCCACCCTGGACGATGCCCAGGATCCCTTGATCCCAGGCGCGTCGGTGAAGGAGGCGCTTCTGGTGAGTTAGCCCCAGAGACGACGAAAGGCCGATCCAGAGGATCGACCTTCGCCGCAATGAAAAGTGCTCTGAGCGGAAGAGACGCCAATCAACACCGCTCAGTTCTGATGGACACGAGGACCATCCGAGGCTGTGGAGCTGTTGTTGACTCCACGGTAGCAAAGCCGAGCGCTGGACAGAAACAGCGCCGCGCCATTCCTCGATCGTGTTGCACCCAAAAACACCTGGTGCACGACGGATCGATCAGGAGCTACCAATGACCACCCCCCACCCCCGAGGCGTGGGCAACCCCCCGGACGCCCCACCAGGCGCCCAAACAAAGCCCGTGACCAACGAGTGGTTCGTGAAGATCACCCACCACGAGATCTCCACGCTGCCGCATGACGCCCTGCTGCTGCTCGCCCAGATGAGGAAGCGCAGCTACCGCGACACCAACTACAACCGTCACGGCTATGCAGATCTTCAGGCGTGGTGCGGATGGTCCCAGGATCCCGTCAGGGGAGAGTCGCTGGACCGGCGCACCGGACGGGCCATCGCAGCACTCGTCACTGCCGGCGTGGTCCTGCGGAAGAAGGACTACATCGTTGACCTGGGCCTGTCCCTGCCCAAGTACAAGGTTGTCGAAGCCGACCCCGCCACCTGCGGGCCCTGGGAGAAGCTCCCCTTGACTACGCTTGAGAAGATCCTGCAGGTCGCCCAGGAGACCTCCTACAGCGCGGCAGTGCTGCTTCACCACTGGCTGGCCTGGCGCATGCTCTGCGGCAAGAACCAGTCCACCCAAGCGCCCTTGAAGGCCGCGGCCGCACTTCTCTCGTCAGTCTCGCCCTGTTCCCCCGAACGGGTAGGTGCCGTCCGACGCTGCCTCAACGACCACGGGCTGCTGTTCATGGTCCAGCCCAGCGGGCGCCCAGCCACCGTGAGCACCTCCCCGCTCACCCTGTCCATCGCCGAGGACCGCACAACAGATCCCACCGACCAAGGCGCCGAAATCGGGCCTATCACCTCCTCCGCAGAACCGGTTTCGACCCCTTCCGCACCCCCCCCGATCTCGTCCGGTGACCACCCCGGATCTCGTCCGCCCTCTTGAGGAACAAGACACACCTTTGACAATGGGAGACCCTGGGTTCGGCCCGCAGGGCCGTGTAAGTAAGCCAGCGCGCGAGCACGTGACGGCGGACAAGCCGCCGACGAAGAACCTCAACGCACAGCACCAACCCAGCGGCCGCAACAACGATCCCCACGCTTGGGCAGCCCGCCGTCTGGTCAACCAGCAACGGCTCCTGGCCGATGCCCCCGTCTTGCTGCGCTTGCAACTGATCAACCTCTTGGCCAAGCGCTCCCGACGTGCCGCAGACCAAGGCCAGGTCTTCGATTGGGAAACAGCCGCCCGATTCGTTCATGAGCGATTCGCTGACGCCGTGGCCGATGACGAGCTGATCGGCCACGAGGCCATGCTGCTCAGGCAAGCCCTGGCCAACATGCGAGCCGACCAGCTCGCAGCCCCGAAGCATCTCGAGGAGACGCCGGCCGTAGGTGCGATGGACAGAAACCAGACAGTTCCACGGCCGCCCAGCGGCCCGACCCTGGAGCAGCTCGCCGAGCAAGAGATCCCTGCTGTCGTGGACGACAACACCTTGGTCACCGCCCGCGCGATCGAACTGGCACGCATGACCCTCGAGGCTCTGGCCCACGACCCCGCCACTGATGTGAGATCCCACCTCGCGCAGCTGACCCACCCCCTGCGAGGCGCTCCCGGACACGAGCTGGTGACCCTGTTCAGCACTCGCAGCGTCATCAGGGCCTACGAGGAATCGCTGGCTGAAGCCGAGCACCGTTCCTGGAAGGAGGACCACCAAGCCGCGGACCCCGCGATCCAGGCCATGATCCTCGCCAGTCTCGAAGAAGCACGCAGGGCCGCATGATGCTCATCACGACAGCTGATCTGTTCCCGATCAAGCTGTCCGGCGCCAGCCGAGATGAGACTGAGCCACGCGGGGGATCACCAAAATGAGACTGTCCCCAGGGACAGCGAAATGAGACCAGGGCTGGCTCACGACCAGCGGCAGTACAGGACGTCGATCGGCTACCGCGGCACAGTCCACGAGAGGCGGGGATTCGGTCCAGCGTGGAGCGTGATTGAGAATTGCGGCCATGGGGATTCGCATGATCCCGGTGCCGCCGCGGGGTGCCGTTGACGAGGTCGTGGTTGATCGCCGTACGGGCGAGTCTTGGACTGTGCGGGTCGAGCCCTTCGAGCTGGCGCAGACCGTCGTGACCTGCGGGCAGTGGGACCAGACCCTCGGACTGCCGGGCGATGCGGCCTTCGCCGGTCACCCCAGGACCGGCGTCAGCTGGCGGGAGGCGATTACTTTCTGCAACCGGCTGTCCATTCGAGAGGGGTTGGAGCCGGTCTACGAGGTCTCGCAGAGGATCGTGGCGGAGCCGACCCAGTGGCGTCCGCACAGCGAGCCTAGACCTGATGACTGGGACGTCGTGTGGAACCACCACGCAGACGGGTACCGCCTGCCCAGTGATGCGGAGTGGCAGGTCGCGTGCCGCGCGGGAACCACTGGCGCGCGGTACGGGGCGTTGGATGCGATCGGCTGGTACGCAGGGAACTCTGGCGGA
>NZ_JBHWOO010000141.1:0-18774 GCF_043424415.1 Luteococcus sp.
CGATGGTCGAACAGATGATGGCTCTCACGATGTGGTAAGCCTCCATCTCCTCCAGAGTGGTCTCGATTCCTGAATTGTCAACTGCTTCAGGTGACAAGTGGGTCGACGCTTCAGGCGTGGGGAGCTCGGTGTCAGCAGCCTGCGGGAAATTCTGGTTTCCGAGGGCAGCCTTGAGCCGTTCGTTCACCTGATCGCTGATGTACTGGGAGAAACTCTTGCTGACGAGCGTCGAGAACTGCTCGGAAACTCTTGAGGTGATGCGACCCTCGTAGACGCGTGAGGTGAAGACGCGCACGAAATCTTCAGTCGGTTCTTTGCGCTGCGTAGCGATCTCGCGCTTGATGGCGCTGACGTACTTGAGTTCGCCCGCGCTGCTGATGACAGATTCTAGATCGAAGACCTCCTTGCTCAATTTGCTGAGCTCCGGGACGATCGCATCGTCTATGTCGCTGAGGTCCAACACGAGGAATGGCTTCTCGTCCATCTTGTTGGGCGCATCGAGGTCGGTGTAGAACCGGTACTCTTCACCATTGGTCAAGCAGGCGATGCGAGCTGTCGTGACGTGGAAGTACCGGAACAGCTGGGAGGCGTTCTCCAGCGAGAGGGGCTCACCAACCTTCTTGCATTCGATGAGCATCTGAACTTGTCCGTCGCGCAAGATGGCATAGTCGATCTTCTCGCCCTTCTTGAGCCCAACGTCTGTGATGAATTCCGGAACCACTTCATTCAGGTTGAAGACGTCGTAACCGAGCACCGTAGCGATGAATGGCATGATCAGCGACGTCTTGGTGGCCTCCTCCGTCTGGACTGCAGCCTTGTCCTGACGTACCTTCTTGGCCATCGCTGCCAACTTTTCACCGAACTCCATGGTTCCGTCCCTCCTTCGATCCGATGACATGCAGCATAGTTCTGGCTGGGTTCGTCGGGGCGTCATTGAGTGAGGATTGGCATGTTTTCCTTGGATCTTGTGATGGCTATGGGACATGCTCTGAGTCGACGGGCCTGCCGCCTCTCGTCTCCTGATGAGTGAGACGTCAATCGTGAACGACTAGGGGGGCTCTGAAGAGCTTTCTGCTACTCGAACAGGTATAGATCACTGGACTGTCGGCCGACGGATGAAGTGACTCGGAGTGTTTGTGGTAGGCGGCACACCGGGGGCGACGAGTGTGTGCTCTTGGCATCGTCCGGGTAGCGCCACAGCGATTGACTCCATGTGTGGTGTCCGGACTCGTGGGGCTCGGTGGCGACTGCGTCAGTTCAGTCGGGACTCATCGCGGTGCGTCCGCTTGGTGGGGTCGTACTTCTCGTAGGGACGGTCCACCTCGTCCTCGACGGTGTAGATGCCGGGCGCGTCCAGCACCAGGTTGGAGCCGCCGGCGGTGTCGGAGAGGTAGCGCGGGGCGACGGCGCGCGCCACGTGCCACAGGATGACGGTGGCCATGGTGCCCAGTGCGATGC
This sequence comes from Luteococcus sp., assembly GCF_043424415.1. NCBI lineage: Bacteria > Bacillati > Actinomycetota > Actinomycetes > Propionibacteriales > Propionibacteriaceae > Luteococcus > Luteococcus sp. The sequence continues at coordinate 1,459 of NZ_JBHWOO010000141.1, forward strand.
CGCCCAGGGTGAAGTTCTCGCTGAAGCGCAGCGAGACGTCGCCCACGCCGATGATGATGCCGGCGGCCACCGGGACCAGGTTCACCGGGTTGCCGAAGTCGACCTGGTTCTCCTTCCAAATCTTGGCGCCGAGCAGGCCGATCATGCCGTACAGCACCACGCAGATGCCGCCCAGCACACCACCCGGGGTGGCCGAGATGACGGCCCCGAACTTGGGCGAGAAGCCGAAGCCGATCGCCACGAGGGCGGCCACCACATAGGCGGCGGTGGAGTAGACGCGGGTGGCCGCCATCACGCCGATGTTCTCGGCATAGGTGGTGGTGGGGCCTGCGCCCGCGCCGGTGGCGATCATCGAGGTGAGGCCGTCGGCCATGATCGCGCGGCCCATGGTGTCGTCAAGGTCCTTGCCGGTCATCTCGGCCACCGCCTTGACGTGGCCGGTGTTCTCGGCGATCAGGGCGATCACCACCGGCAGCGCCACCAGGATGTAGGACAGGCCGAAGTGCGGCAGGTGGAAACCGAGCACATTGTCGGCGGCACCGTGACTCCAGCCAGCCAGGTCGGTCACCGGGGGCAGTCCGAACCAGTCCGCCCGGCCCACCGCGCTCCAGTCCACCCGGTAGGCGTGGCTGACGGTCCCGTCGGCTGCCGTGCGGGCCACCGGCCCGAGCAGCCGGTCGAGCACCGCCGAGAGCAGGTAGCCGAAGACCAGCGACAGGAAGATGGCGATGCGGCCCAGGAAGCCACGCAGCCCCACCGACAGCAGCACCACCACGAGCATCACGACGAAGGCCGTCCACTGGTCCTGCGGCCAGTAGGTGCGGGCCACCACCGGGGCCAGGTTGAAGCCGATCAGCATCACCACCGCGCCGGTCACCACCGGCGGCAGGACCCGGTGGATCACGCGGGCACCGGCGACGTGTATCACCAGGCCGACCAGCAGCAGCGCCAGGCCCACCACGAGCAGGGCACCCGAGACGTCGGCCGGGTTGCCGCCCATGGTGTAGATGGCCGTCGCCACCCCGACGAAGCTGGCCGAACTGCCCAGGTAGCTGGGCACCCGGTTCTTGGTGAGGAAGAGGAAGAGCAGGGTGGCGATGCCGCTCATCATCACCGCCAGCTGCGGGTTGAGCCCCATCAGCAGCGGGAAGACGAAGGTGGCGCCGAACATGGCCACCACGTGCTGCGCCCCCAGACCGATGGTCTTGCCCCAGCTGAGGCGCTCGTCGGGGGCCACCACGGCCCCCGGTGCCAGTTGTCCGTTGCCGTGCAGCTTCCAGATCACGCGATCGTCCTTTCGTCCGGCCAAGTGTACGAGCCGGACGAGGGACTCAGATCCAGGAGCGGAACCACATGCGCGCCATCCACTGCTTGCGGGTGAGCAGACCGTCAGTGAGGATCGGGTAGATGAAGGCGAAGTTGGCCGCCACCAGGGCGACGGCGCTGCCCGCGATCCACGCCCCGCGCCGGCGATGGGGGCCGTCGGCCGGCCCGATGATGCGGCCGAGCCACAGCGCCAGGATCGTGACGGTGAAGGGGATGATGCAGATCGCGTAGAAGAAGAACAGGGGACGGTCGGCGTACTTGAACCAGGGCAGGTAGGTGCTGGCCATCGCCACGATCGGCAGCCCGAAGCGCCAGTCGCGCCCGGCCACCCACACCACCAGGCCGGCCAGCAGCGCGACCAGCGCCATCCACCACAGCACGGGGGTGCCGGCGCCGGAGATGACCCGCAGGCAGGTGTCGTTGACCGCCTGGCAACCGTCGACACCGGGCTTGATGTCGTTGACCGCGTCGATGCCGATCGGGCGCTGCATCACCAGCCAGCCCCACGGATTGGCCTCGTAGGTGTGGGTGGCGGTCATCATGCCCTCGCCGGTGTGGAAGTCGTACATCTCGGAGTGGTAGTGCATCAGCGAGGCCAGCGGCGCACCGAAGACCCTGGTGGTGAAGGCATCGGGATTGTCCGCGCCCCAGCCGCGGCTCCAGCCGCCGTGCGTGACCAGCCAGCCGGTCCAGGTGACCAGGTAGGTGGGCACGGCCAGCACCACCATCTGCACGAAGGCGGGGATACCGTCGCGCAGCAGCGCGCTCCAGCTGCGGGAACCGGCGCCGGCCAGGCGTCGCGCGTCGACGTCCCACAGCACCGACAGGATTCCCATGGCCGCCAGCATGAACAGCGAGTTCCACTTGACCGCCGTCGCGAGCCCGAAGCTGAGCCCGGCCAGGATGCGCCACGGCCGCACGTACAGTGCCGGGCCGAAGGCCCCGCCCAGATCGGTCAGCCCGGCACGCTGCAGGTGCAGACCCAGGCGGTTGCGGAACCAGTCACGGTCGGCGGCCACACAGGCAACGCCCGCCACCAGGAAGAAGGCCTGGAAGATGTCGAGCAGGCCGATCCGGCTCATCGTGAAGGCCAGCCCGTCAAGGGCCAGCAGCACCCCGGCGATGGCGCCCACCAGCGTCGAGCGGCTCAGGCGCCGGGCCAGGCGGATGGTCGCCAGCACCAGCAGGCTGCCGAAGACCAGCGAGCTGAAGCGCCAGCCGAAGGAGTTCATGCCGAACAGGTGCTCGCCCGCCGCGATCAGCCACTTGCCCAGCGGCGGGTGCACGACGAAGGAGGCATTGGCATTCCAGCCCTCGACCATGCCCTGCGCGATGGCGTCATTGGCCTTCAGCTTGGTGCCCGGCATGGTCTCGGGCCAGGTCCCCTCGTAGCCCAGGTGCAGCATCGTCCAGGCCTCCTTGGGGTAATAGGTCTCGTCGAAGACCAGTCCCTTGGGGCGGCCCAGGTCGACCAGGCGCAGCACGAAGGCGAAGGCGGTGATGCCGAGGGTCACCAGCCAGCCGGTCAGCCGGTCGGCCGGAGGGGCGTCGAGCAGGCGGTCGACGACGGTGCGCTCGGCCCTGGGCTGGGCGGCGGCGGAGGGGACGAGGGCGGTGCTCACCCGCACATCCTAGGTCTCGGGGGACAATGGGTCGGTGAACCACGACACCAGCCCCGCCGCCACCCCTGCCGTGGGCGGCCCCGAGGCCGCCACGCCCCGCCAGCTCGAGCCCGACTCCCGCGGCCGCGGCCGGGTGGTGCTGGCCGCCACCCCGATCGGTTCCTCGCTGGATGCGTCGAAGAACCTGCGCAATGTGCTCACCGATGCCCGGGTGATCGCCGCCGAGGACACCCGCCGCCTGCAGACGTTGCTGCGGCGCCTGCACGTGACCACTGGTGCCCGGATCGTCAGCTACTTCGAGGGCAATGAGAACTCCCGCACTCCCGAGCTGCTCGAGGAGCTGCGCTCGGGACGCAATGTGGTGGTGGCCACCGATGCCGGCATGCCCTCGGTGAGCGATCCCGGCTACCGGCTGGTGCAGGCCGCCGTCTCGAATGACTTCGAGGTGACCTGTGTGCCCGGCCCGAGCGCCGTGCTCACCGCGCTGGCCGTCAGCGGGCTGCCCGTGGACCGCTTCTGCTTCGAGGGTTTCCTGCCCCGTCAGCAGGGGCCGCGCCGCCGCCGGTTGGAGGCGCTGGCCGCCGAGGAGCGCACCATGGTCTTCTTCGAGGCGCCGCACCGGCTGGCCGACTTCCTGTCCGACTGTGCGGCGGCTCTCGGTGACGACCGCCCCGCCGCCGTCTGCCGCGAGCTCACCAAGCCCCACGAGGAGGTCCGCCGCGGCGGGCTGGCCGAGCTGGCCCAGTGGGCCGCCGAGCACGCCCGCGGCGAGATCTGCGTGGTGGTGCAGGGAGCGGAGCAGGCCGTCGACGCCGAGGATGCGCTGGCGCTGGTACAGCGGCGCATCGGCGAGGGGGAGAAGCTCTCGGCGGCCGTCGCGGAGGTGGCGAAGCTGACCGGGGCCAACAAGAAGCAGCTCTACCAGGCGGCACTCGACGCGCGCTGACCCGATCGCAGGTTCTGGTCAGGGTTGTGTTGCACCGGCGCCACACAAGTCTGACCAGGACGGGCGCAGTCGGGGACGCCGCGTCGACAGCCCCGCCGAACGTGCAGGACAATGTGCCCCATGGACATCGCCGCACGGCTCGCCGAGCTCAACCTCCCCCCGCTGCCAGACCCCCTGCCCGGCCCGACCGTCGACTCGCACACCCACCTCGACTCCACCCGCGAGTACTCCGGGCTCGACGTCGAGACGAACCTGGCGGCCGCCCGCGCCGTCGGCATCGACCGCCTGGTGGAGGTGGGCTGCGATGTCCCCAGTTCCCGGGTGGCCGTCGAGATCGCCCGCCGGCACCCCGAGGTGGTGGCCGCCGTGGCGATGCACCCCAATGACGCCGCCCGCAGCACCACGCTGGATGCCGACATCGCCACCATCGACGAACTGGCCGCAGACCCGGTGGTGCGTGCGGTGGGGGAGACCGGGCTGGACCACTACCGCACCACCGACGAGCGCCTGCAGTCGGTGCAGGAGGAGAGCTTCCGTGCCCACGTCGAGATTGCCCGGCGACGCGGCCTCACCCTGGTGATCCACCACCGCGACGCCCATGACGACCTGCTCCGCGTGCTGCACGAGGTCGAGCTGCCCGAGCGCACCGTGATGCACTGCTTCAGCGGTGACGCCGACTTCGCCCGCGACTGCCTGGCCGCGGCCGGCGCCCAGGGCATGTGGCTCAGCTTCCCCGGGGTGCTCACCTACCAGAACGCCCCCTACCTGCGCGAGGCCCTGCAGGTGGTGCCCCGCGAGCGCCTGCTGGTGGAGACCGACGCCCCCTACCTGACGCCGTTGCCCGCCCGGGGCAAGGCGAATGCCCCCTACCTGCTGCCGCACACCCTGCGCTTCATGGCCGACCAGCTCGACAGCAGCCTGGACGAGCTGTGCCTGCAGGTGCGCAGCAACACCTTCGAGGCCTTCGGCGGAAGCTGGGGAGAGGACGACCATGCCTGAGACCGGACTGCTCGACCCGCGCAGCGTGCGCGCCCTGGCCGACGAGCTCGACCTGAAGCCCACCAAGCAGCGCGGGCAGAACTTCGTGATCGACCCCAACACGGTGCGCCGCATCGTGCAGCTGTCCGGGATCGGCGCCGACGACACCGTGCTCGAGGTGGGCCCCGGTCTGGGCTCGCTCACCCTGGGCCTGCTGGAGACCGGCGCGGCCGTCACCGCCATCGAGATCGACGAGAAGCTCGCCCCCCGCCTGGCCCGCACCGTGGCCGAACGGATGCCAGAGGCCTCCGGCCGGATGGCCGTGGTGCACTCCGATGCCCTGCGCGTGGACAGCCTCGACGGTGATCCGGTCACCGCCCTGGTGGCGAACCTTCCCTACAACGTCTCCGTGCCGGTGCTGCTGCACCTGCTGGAGCGTTTCGACTCCTGGCGCACCGGCCTGGTGATGGTGCAGCTGGAGGTCTGCGACCGGCTCGTCGCCCAGCCCGGCAGCAAGATCTACGGCGTGCCCAGCGTCAAGATGGCCTGGTATGCCGAGGCCACCCGGGTGGGCATGGTGCCGCCGAGGGTCTTCTGGCCGGTGCCCAATGTGGACTCGGGCCTGGTGCGGATCATCCGGCGCGAGCCGCCGGCCACCACCGCCACCCGCGAGCAGGTCTTCGCCGTCGTCGACGCCGCCTTCGCCCAGCGACGCAAGATGTTGCGCGCCGCCCTGGCCGGCATGTGCGGGTCCTCGGCCGCTGCCAGTGCCGTGCTGGAGGCTGCCGGGGTGGACCCGCAGGCGCGCGGTGAGGTGCTGGGCATCGAGGACTTCGCACGAATCGCCGAACAGCTGCCCCAGATGTCGCCGGGGCAGCCGGTGGGATAGCTTCGGCGGGTGCAAGCAATCGACCAGACCGCGCCGGTGCGGGTGAGGGTTCCGGCCAAGGTGAACCTGGCCCTGTGCGTCGGGGACCTCGACCAGGACGGCTACCACCCGCTGGGGACCGTCTTCCATGCCCTGGGCATCTACGACGAGGTGGTCGCCAGTCCCGCCCCCGACGGCCACACCTCGCTGACCATCTCGGGCGAGGGCGCCGACGAGCTCCCCACCGACGAGCGCAACCTGGCCTGGCGGGCCGCACGCCTGCTGGCCGGGCGCCACGGGGACCCGGCGATGGGCGTCGCCCTGCACCTGAAGAAGCAGATCCCGGTGGCCGGCGGCATGGCGGGCGGATCGGCCGATGCCGCCGGTGCGCTGCTGGCCTGCTCGGTGCTGTGGGACCTGGACACCACGCCCGACGACCTGCACTCCCTGGCCGCGGAACTGGGCTCCGACGTGCCCTTCGGCCTGCTCGGCGGCACCGCGATCGGTCGGGGCCGGGGCGACCAGCTGGTGCCGATGATCACCCGCGGCACCTACCACTGGGTGCTGGCGATGGCCCACGAGGGCCTGGGCACCCCCGGCGTCTTCAGGCGCTTCGACGAGTTGCAGGCCCGCCCCGGCGCCCGGCCGTCGAGCACCGACATCCCTTCCGGAGTGACCGCCGCGCTGGCCTGTGGCGACGTGCGGGCGTTGGGAGCGGCACTGTGCAATGACCTGCAGGAGGCTGCCCTGGACCTGCGCCCGGAGCTGCGTGAGACCCTGCAGGCCGGGCTGGACGCGGGCGCGCTGGGCGCACTGGTCTCCGGTTCCGGCCCCACCTGTGCCTTCCTGGCGGCCAACGAGGCCGCCGCGATGGACCTGCGTGCCGCCCTGGGCCAGGCGCCCACCGTGCGGGCCACCCGGCGCACCACCGGGCCGGTGCCGGGCGCCAGCCTGATCGGCTGAGGCCGGCCGCCGCCCGGATTCGTGGTGCAGCGGTGGGGCCGGGATCTGGTTTGATTGCCTCCATGACCACCTCCTCGCAGGCCGACCCGACGGCCCCCGGCGACGAGGTCGACGAGCTGTTGGAGGCCTGGCACCGCGAGCGCCCCGACCTGCCCGTCGAGCCGATGGGCATCTGGTCGCGCATCCTGCGCCTGGCGCAGCACCTCGACCTGGCCCGTCGCCACGCCCACGACAGCTCCAGCCTGGAGGGCTGGGAGTTCGACGTGCTGGCGGCGCTGCGCAAGGACGGCGAGCCGTACACGATGAGTCCCGGCCAGCTGCTCAAGCAGACCCACGTCACCTCCGGCACCATGACCAACCGGGTGGACCGTCTGGTGGCCCGGGGACTGGTGGAACGCCAGGCCGACCCGAGAGACGGGCGCTCGGTGCGCGTCGTGCTCACCGCCGACGGCAAGCGGGCCGTCGACGCCGCCCTGGAAGGTCTGCTCGAGACCGAGGACCGCCTGTTGGGAGACCTCGACGAGGACGAGCGCGAGGCCCTCTCGGCGGCGCTGCGGCGGTTGCTGGTGGCCCAGGAGCGGCACCAGCACGACTAGGGCACGGGCCTCTTCACAGCCCCCTCTTTGCCTGGCTGTCTAGTCTGAGCCGGACGGATCACCCCTACGGACGGACCAGCATGCACCTCGGCCCCATTCTCCTGCAGACCAGCGTCATCTCCCGCTTCATGGACTGGCTGACGGGACTGATGTCGACGATCGGCGCGCCGGGCGCTGCCCTGGCCGTCTTCCTGGAGAACGTCTTCCCGCCGATCCCCAGCGAGGTCATCCTCCCGCTGGCCGGCTTCACCGTCGCGCAGGGCCATTTTGGTTTCCTGTCCGCGGTGCTGTGGACCACCGCCGGCTCGGTGGCCGGCGCCTGGCTGCTCTACTGGCTGGGCATGGCCCTGGGCGTCGATCGTCTCAAGGCGATCGCCGACCGGATGCCGCTGGTGGACTCCAATGACGTCGACACCGCCGTTGGCTGGTTCGAGCGCCACGGCGGCAAGGCCGTCTTCTTCGGCCGTATGATCCCCGGGGTGCGCTCGCTGATCTCGATTCCCGCCGGGCTGGACCGGATGAACCCGGTGCGCTTCACCCTCTACTCGGTGGCCGGCACGCTGATCTGGAACACCCTGTTGATCTACGCCGGCTACGCGCTGGGTGACAACTGGACCCGCGTCGAGGGCTGGGTGGGCAACCTGCAGAACGTGGTGATCATGCTGATCCTGGCTGCCGTCGCCTGGTTCGTCATCAAGCGCGTGCGCAACCGCAGCGACAAGCAGTACGCCGATGCCGCCTCCACGCAGGAGCCACACGAGCGCGGATGAACATGCGGGCCCGATAGGCTCGGGCGCGTGAGCGAACCCATGACAGTCCTCGTCGTCGGCTCCGGCGGCCGTGAGCACGCCCTGGCCCTGGCCCTGAGCAAGGATCCCGGCGTGGCCGCCGTGCACGTGGCCCCCGGGAATCCCGGCACGGCCACCTGTGCCACCAACCATCCGGTCGACCAGGCCGACGGTGTCGCCGTCGCCGCGCTTGCGGGCGAACTGGGTGCAGACCTGGTGGTCGTCGGGCCCGAGGCGCCGCTGGTGGCCGGGGTGGCCGATGTGGTGCGCGAGGCTGGGATCGCCTGCTTCGGACCCGGTCGGGAGGCCGCCCGACTGGAGGGCTCCAAGGCCTTCGCCAAGCAGGTGATGGAGGACGCCGGCGTCCCCACCGCCGCCGCCCGCGTGTGCACCACCCGTGCAGAGGTGGAGGCCGCCCTCGACGAGTTCGGCGCCCCCTACGTGGTCAAGGAGGACGGGCTGGCCGCTGGCAAGGGAGTGGTGGTCACCGAGGACCGCGAGGCGGCCCTGTCCCACGCACTGGCCTGCCAGCAGGTGGTCATCGAGGAATACCTGGACGGTCCCGAGGTGAGCCTGTTCGCTGTCTGCGACGGCACCACCAGCCGCTGTTTCGAGCCGGCACAGGACTTCAAGCGGGCCGCCGACGGCGACGAGGGCCCCAACACCGGCGGCATGGGCGCCTACACGCCGCTGCCCTGGGCGCCGGCCGACATCGCCGCACAGGTCGACGAGCTGGTCATCCAGCCGACCCTGCGCGAGATGGCCCGTCGCGGCACCCCCTTCACCGGGCTGCTCTATGCCGGCCTGGCGCTGACCCGTCGCGGCATCCGCGTGGTGGAGTTCAACGTGCGCTTCGGCGACCCGGAGACCCAGGCCCTGCTGGCCCGGCTCAAGACCCCGCTGGGCGGGCTGCTGCACGCCGCCGCCACCGGCACCCTGGACCAGGCCCCGTCGCTAGAGTGGGGCAGTGGTGCCGCCGTCGTGGTCGTGATGGCGGCCGGGGGCTACCCCGGTGTCCCCGTCAAGGGCGGCCGGATCGTGCTGGCCGAGGACACCGCCAGCGCCCACACCATCCATGCCGGCACCGCGCAGGGCCTCGATGGCGAGCTGGTCGCCGCGGGTGGACGGGTGCTGGCTGTCGTCGGCACCGGCGACGACCTCGCCGCGGCCCGCCAGGCTGCCTACGGCCAGGTCTCGGCCACGGATTTCGAGACCGGCTTCACCCGCACCGACATCGCCGAGCGCGCCGCCAATGGCCGGGTCGAGCTCGACAGCAGCTACACCGCCACGAACCCCACGCAGGAGAACTGACATGACCGTCCCCAATGTGCTCGCCAACCGCTATGCCTCGCAGGCCATGCGCGAGATCTGGTCGCCCGAGGCCAAGATCGTGATGGAGCGCACGCTGTGGATCGCCGTGCTGGAGGCCCAGCGCGATCTTGGCGTCAGCTTCGGCGGCGACGATCCCCAGGCCGTCATCGAGGCCTACAAGGCGCACGTCGACGAGGTGGACCTGGACTCGATCGACGCCCGCGAGCGGGTCACCCGCCACGACGTGAAGGCGCGCATCGAGGAGTTCAACGACCTGGCCGGCTTCGAGCACATCCACAAGGGGATGACCAGCCGCGACCTCACCGAAAACATCGAGCAGCACCAGGTGCTGGCCAGCCTGCAGCTGGTGCGCGAGCGCATCGTCACCGCCCTGGCGATGACCAGCGCCCTGGCGGTGCAGTACACCGACCGTGGCCTGACCGGCCGCAGTCACAATGTCGCCGCCCAGGTGACCACGTTGGGCAAGCGCTTCGCCTCTGCCGCCGATGAGATGCTCATCGCCCACGCCCGCATCGACGAGCTCATCAAGCGCTACCCGGGCCGCGGTATCAAGGGACCGGTGGGCACCAGCCAGGACATGCTCGACCTGCTCGACGGCGATGCCGACAAGCTCGCCCAGCTGGAGCAGCGCGTGGTCACCAGCCTCGGCTTCGCCTCCGTGCTCGACTCGGTGGGCCAGGTCTACCCGCGCAGCCTCGACTTCGACGCGGTCAGCGCCCTCTACCAGGCCTCGTCGGGCCCCTCCAGCCTGTGCACCACGCTGCGTCTGATGGCCGGCAACGAGCTGGTCACCGAGGGCTTCAAGCCCGGCCAGGTGGGCAGCTCCGCCATGCCGCACAAGATGAATGCCCGCTCCTGTGAGCGCGTCAACGGCTTCAGCGTCATCCTGCGCGGCTACGTGGCGATGACCGAGGGCCTGTCGGGCGTGCAGTGGAATGAGGGCGACGTCTCCTGCTCGGTGGTGCGCCGCGTCGCCCTGCCCGACGCCTTCTTCGCCCTGGACGGCATGTTCGAGACCTTCCTGACGATCCTGGCCGACTTCGGGGCCTTCGGTGCCGTGATCGACGCGGAGCTGGAGCGTTACCTGCCCTTCCTCACCACCACCAAGGTGCTGATGGCCGCCGTCCGCAAGGGCGTGGGGCGTGAGGACGCCCACGAGGCGATCAAGACCAATGCGGTGACCGTCGCGCTGGAGATGCGCGAGCAAGGCCTTCGCACCAATGACCTGTTCGACCGGCTGGCCGCCGAGCCCGCGCTGGGCCTGTCGCGTGACGAGCTGCAGGCCCTGGTCAGCCAGCCTCTGGAGCTCACCGGCGATGCCGGGGCCCAGGTGGCCCGGGTGGCCGGGCGGGTCGCCGAGCTGGTCGAGGCCAACCCGCAGGCGGCCGCCTACCGTCCTGGCCACGTGCTCTGAGGCCAGTCGCCTGAGGCACCGGGGTCGGTGAAGGACCTTGCCAAGCCGACCCCGGCGTGGGAATCTGTGGAAAACCGCGAGGAGCCCACGATGACCAGCCCCAATGCCGTCTTCCTCGGTCTGACCACCCTCGACGTGGTGCAGCGCGTCGACGGGCCGCCCCGGCGGGGCATCAAACAGGTGGTGGAGTCCACCGAGCTGTCCGCCGGAGGCCCCGCGGCCAATGCCGCCGTCACCGCCGCCGCGATGCTGGGCGAGGCCACCCTGGTCACCGCCATCGGTCACCGGGCGGCCGCTGCCACCGTCCGCACCGACCTCGAGGCGCACGGCGTGCGGATCATCGACCTCGCAGCAGGCCACGGGCCCGGCGCGGCTGCCTTCTCCCTGCCGGTCAGCACCTGCGTCGTGGAACCCGACGGCACCCGCACCGTCCTGTCCACCAGCGCGCTGCGCTCCCGGCTGCAGCTCGACGACGCCGCCCGGCAGGCGCTGGCGGGCGCGCACGCCGTCATGCTCGACGGGCACCACCCGGTGGCGGCCGGCATGGCGCTGGGCCAGGTGGCCGACACCGGCTGCCTGCTGGTGCTCGACGCGGGCAGCGTGAAGCCGGCCGCCGAGAGCTGGCTGAGCTGGATCGACGTGGTCGCAGGATCTGCCGACTATGCCGCAGGACTGGGGACGGACCTGGCGGGGGCGGTGGGCCACGTGCTGGAGGCCGGCGCCACCTCGGCGGTGATGACCGACGGGCACCGGCCGACGCTGTGGCAGTCGGTCATCGAGCGGGGGAGCGTCACGCCGCCGCAGGTCCGTGCCGTCGACACGCTCGGTGCCGGCGACGCCTTCCACGGAGCGCTGGTCGCCAGCCTGCTGCTCGACGGGGGACAGCTCGCCCATGCGGTGGAGCGTGCCATCCGCGTCGCCAGCCTGCGCGTCCAGCATGCCGGCGCCCGCGGCTGGCTCAGGCACCTGCGCTGAGTCAGTGCTCTGGGGTCGCTGCTTCGGGGTCGCTGCTTTGGGGGCACTGCTTCGGGGGCACTGCTTCTCGGCCACTGCGCTGTCGGGCATGACCTCACGCACCCAGCCCCCCAGTGGTCACCCACCAGGTCGTGGCCCACACCCCACCGCGACGCTCCGCGAGCCGACCACCGTCGGGCAGGCCAAGGGCCACCCGACGGTGGAAGCGCCTCAGCCCTTCCAGCGGTAGACCAGCATCGCGTAGGGCGCCAGCTCCACCGTGGCAGAGTGCTCGAAGCCGTCGATGCCTTCGTCCTGCGCCGTCAGGTCGAAGGCATCGGCGCTGCCGAAGTTGGGGGAGTAGACGCTGGAGTCGGAGTTGAACTTCAGCTCCCAGTGGCCCCCGGCCGGCAGGCCGATGCGGTAGTTGCCGCGCACCTCGTCGGTGCCGTTGATCACCACGACGACGTCATCGCCGACGCCGTGCTCCTTCCAGCGGTGCCAGGCCATCACCTTGGCCTGGTCATTGCAGTGGAAGACATTGAGCCCGCCGCCGCGCAACCCCGCGGTGTCGTCATTCCAGTTGCGGCGCTGCTGCGCCAGGTCTGCGTGCAGCTGCACGATGCCCTGGTGGTCCTCGCTGAGGTTCCAGTCGAGCGGCACCTCGTCGGTGAACCAGCCGCCCTGCAGGAACTCCTGGCCCTGGAAGAGCATCGGGATGCCCGGGCTGGTCAGCGCCACCATCGTCCCCAGGGTGGCTCGCTTGGTGGCATACCAGCCCTGCTGGTCGTGCGGGTTCACGTCGCTGACGGCGCGCTGCTTGCCATTGGCCACCTCATCATGGCTCTCGGTGAAGATCACCCGGCTGAAGGCCTCGCCGTCGTAGCCGTGCTCGATGGCGCCCTTCATCTCTTCGAGGCGGCGATCCTCGTCGGCGTAGGCCTTGATGAAGCGGCGCAGCGGGTGCACGAACTCGGCATCCCACTGGGCGTGGAAGGCGGCCTGGCCATAGCCCTCGCCCACCATGTCGTCGAGGCCGTGCATGTCCTCGGCGATCATGATCGCGCGCGGGAACTTCTCGCGCACCTCGCGGTTCACCTCGCCCATCAGCTCGAAGCCCTCGGGGATGTCATTGGTGGAGGCGTCCTTGGAGCGGATGTAGGCCGTCATGTCCCAGCGCAGGCCGTCGGCGTGGTACTGCTCCAGCCACATCATGGCGTTGTCGCGGATGAAGCGTCGCACCTCCTGGCGTCCGTAGTCGGGCCGGGAATCGCCCCACGGGGTCTGGGAGCGCCAGTCGTTGTAGAAGTAGATGCCGCCCAGGCCGTTCTCGCTCCAGCCGTCGAACTGCCACAGGTCCAGGTCGCTGGGTCCGAAGTGGTTGTAGACGACGTCGATGATCACGGCGATGCCGTGCTGGTGGCAGGTGCGCACGAAACGCTTGAGGGCGTCGGGGCCGCCATAGCTGCTCTCGACGGCGAACAGGTGTGCCGGGTTGTAGCCCCAGGAGAAGTCGCCCGCGAATTCCATCACCGGCATCAGCTGGATGGCGTTGACGCCCAGGCGCACCAGGTGGTCCAGCCGCTCCAGGACTCCGTCGAGGGTGCCCACCTGGCCCTGCTCGGTGTTGAAGGAGCCCACGTGCAGCTCGTAGATCACCAGCTCGTTGTGGGCGGGGCACTCGAAGGAGTCGTCCTGCCAGTCGAAGGCGTCGTGGTCGTAGATGATCCCGTTGCCGATGGAATTGGTGACCTGGTTGGCATAGGGGTCGATCCGGTCGAATGCCTGGTCACCATTGGTCAGGTGGAACTTGTACTCCTGTCCCTCCTTCGCGCCGGGCACGTCGACGTACCAGTAGCCGTCGCCCTCCTGCTGCAGGGGATGGGCCTCCCGGGACCAGTCGTTGAAGTCGCCGACAACACTGACCGTGCTGGCGTGGGGTGCCCACACCCGGAAGGCGACACCGCCGTCGTGGCAGGTGGCTCCCATGCCCTGGACTGTCTGGCTCATTGATTTCCTCTCACTGGCTCACCGTGCTGGACGGGGGTCCATCGATCGCCACAGGGTACCGGTTTGACAGCGTTCGACTCGATCCGGCGAGGCATTGTTGATTCTCAGTTGATTCTTAACCGCACCTGCCCCGGCCCATGGGGCGGGGCAGGTCCTTGCATGTGGCATATTCATATCTGTCCACTCCCCCGATGGACAGTGGTGCGACACGAGTGGAAGCCGACTGGCTGCCCCGAGATCACTCGGGTCGCACCATGCACCTTCCTCCACACAGCCCGCCCCCGTGGCCATTGCCGCCCGGTCGGGCCGGCTGGCATGCAGGACCAGGTTGCCGGGGCAGTTCGGGACAACAGGTGGACGGGGGGACAGTGGAGGACCAGACCGCGGGCGGGGACCTGGCGGGTACCTTGAGCGAGGCGATCCGTGCCAGGGGGCTGAGCCTGGAGCGGATCAGGCACCGGCTCCAGCAGCTCGACGTGACGGTGAGCGTCGCGACCCTGAGCTACTGGCAGAACGGGCGCTCACAGCCCACCCGGGCCCATTCGGGGCGCACCCTGAGCGCCCTGGAGCAGGTGCTGGAGCTGCCGCCGGGTTCGCTGACCTCGCTGGCGCCGCTGGCACCCACCCGTCGGCGCAGTGGCAACGGGCGCGGGCCGATGCGGCTGCCGGAGACCGTCGAGCAGGTGCTGGCCCAGACCGGCCTTCGCCCCTCGGACCTGCGCAAGGTGAGCACCCACGTGCAGGTGGGTCTGGACGAGAACCGCTGCCAGCGCATCGAGGTGGTGCGCAATGTGGTGCAGTGCCTGCGGGCCGGCACCCGCAGCTTCCCCGTCGTGGCCCAGGCCGAGCGCGACGGTGCCTTCGCCGATGTCGTCACGGGCCTGAAGAACTGCAGGCCCGGGCGTCGCATGGTGGCCGAAGCCCAGGAGCTGGCCGTCACCGAGATGCTGCTGCCACGGGCGCTGCGCCAGGGCGAGCTGATGATGCTGGAGTACCAGACGGTCTTCGGCTCCCAGACGGAGGTCTTCGACCACCTGGGCATGGTGCTGCCCAAGATGCAGAACATGGTGTTGGAGGTCGCCTTCACCCCCCACGACCTGCCCAGCAAGGTGGTGGCCTGGTCCTCTCCCGACTCACACAGTGCCGCCGACGGCCGCGAGGATGCCGAGACGATCCCGGTCGACGGGTCCGTGGCCCAGTACGTCCTGGTCGACCCGCCCGCGGGTTTCCACTCCGTGGCCTGGCAGTGGAGCGAGGACCTGCCCGCACGCTGAGGCAATAGGCTGTCGGGCGTGAGCGACTTCGATCCCGGACTGCCCCTGATCCACCGCGGCAAGGTGCGCGAGCTGTACGCACTCCAGGCCGCCGACCGGCTGCTGATGGTGGCCACCGACGCCATCTCCGCCTATGACTTCGTGCTGGAGCCCGGCATCGACGACAAGGGCGTCGTGCTCACCCAACTCTCGCTGTGGTGGTTCGACCAGTTGGCCGGCATCGTCGACAACCACGTCATCAGTGCCGATCCCGCCACCGTACTGGCGCCCGAGCAGGCCCGGGCGGTCGCCGGGCGTGCCCTGGTCTGCGAGAAGCTCGAGATGGTGCCGGTGGAGTGCGTGGTGCGCGGCTACCTGACCGGCTCCGGCTGGGCCGAGTACCAGGTCAGCGGCACCGTGTGCGGCATCGCCCTGCCCAAGGGGCTGCAGGACGGCTCGAGGCTGCCCGAACCGATCTTCACCCCCGCCACCAAGGCGCCGATGGGCGAGCACGACGAGAACGTGGACTTCGAGTCCATGTGCCGCACCACCGGCCGGGAGCTGGGGGAGCGGCTGCGCGAGCTGAGCCTGGAGGTCTATGCCAGGGCCGAGCAGGTGGCGCGCGAGCGGGGGATCATCCTGGCCGACACCAAGCTGGAGTTCGGCCGTCGCGCCGACGGCACACTGGTGCTGGGCGACGAGGTGCTCACGCCCGACTCCTCACGCTTCTGGGACGCGTCCACCTGGGCGCCGGGCGGCAGTCTGGACAGCTTCGACAAGCAGTATGTCCGCAACTGGCTGACCCGCGAGTCCGGGTGGGACCGCAGCAACGACAATCCGCCGCCCTCGCTGCCCGCCGACATCGTCGAGGCCACCCGGATGCGCTACCTGGAGGCCTTCGAGCGCCTCACCGGCACCCCACTCGTCCTTCCCTGAGTGCTTTGCTGACGGGTGCGCCTGGTGTGCCTGGTGCGCCCGGGATCTGGAGCGGGATGTCTGGTGCTGCACCCCGCCCCGGCCTGCCCCTTGCGCGTGCAGAGTGGACTGTGCACGTCGGAGTGTGACTCTGCGGCCCCTGGAGCGGGTGCACAGTGGGACCTGAGCGTGCACAGTGGACTGTGTACGCCGTCCCGACGGGTCTAGGCGCGGCTCAGCAGGCCCAACCCGGCCAGCACCAGCGCCACCCCGAGCCCCATCAGGGCGGTGAAGGGCTCCCCCAGCACCAGCACAGCCAGCAGGTTGGCCACCATGGGTTCGGCCAGCGCCAGGGTTGCGGCGGTGGCGGCGTCGATGCTGCGCATTCCGGTCTGGTAGAGCAGGTAGGCGCCCGCCGTGGCGGCCACCCCGAGCCAGCCCAGCACCACGAGGTTGCGTGGTTGGGTGACGAAGGTGAGGTCCTGCTGCAGCAGGGGCACCGCCAGGACAAGGGCTGCCACCAGGAAGATCCAGCTGCTCAGCACCAGCGGTTCGTCTCCCTCACTGGCTGCACGTCGACTCGCCACGGAGTAGCTGCCGAAGCTGATGCCGGCAGCCACGGCGAGCAGGAGACCCAGCACGTCGAGCGGTGCGGAGCTGCCGGATCCCAGGACCAGGAGCGAGGCACCCGCCAGGCTGGTCAGGGTGGCCGTCGTCCACCGGCGGGACGGGCGCCGTCCCTCGAGCCGCCAGCCCAGCAGCCCCGCGACCAGCGGCGTCGTGGCCAGCATGACCAGGGTTCCCACGGCCACCCCGGTCCGGGCGACGGCCGCGAAGAAGGTCAGCTGGTAACAGGCCACGGACAGGCCGGCAGGAAGGATCCACCGCCAGCTCCCGTGTCGCAGCGGCGCCACCCAGCCCCGAGCTCCGCCGGCCAGGGCGATGCCGGTCAGCAGGACGGCGGCCACCAGGGTGCGCAGGCCTCCCACGGCCACCGGGCTGTGCTGTCCGGTGAGCAGGGCCTGCTAGGTGCCCGTGGTGCCCCACAGACAGGCACCGGCAAGGGCGAGCACGGCTCCGTGGCGGTGTCCGGAGTGCGTCGCTGAGGGGCTGGTCACGGCACGACGATAGGCGAGACCGATTGGGTCGCCGGTCCCATCCTCCCGATCGAGCGATTGTGGGTCCTTGGCACGTTCAAGATGCGCTGGAGACCTGAACCCGCTCGATCGTGACAGGCTCGCTACCGGTGGGGTGGGTTCGTGGGCACCCGAGGTTCGATAGGATCACGAGCATGGCCCGTGTAGTCGTCGATGTGATGCCCAAGCCCGAGATCCTTGACCCCCAGGGCAAG
>NZ_JBHWOO010000142.1:0-28823 GCF_043424415.1 Luteococcus sp.
TGGCGGCACTGATGCACGCTCCCGCGGACAGCATGAAGGCCGCCTTCAGCAGGGCGACGTCCCAGTGCCGGGCCGGCACGAAGGCCTCCTCACGGTCAGGGTTGATCAGCGTCACCAGCAGGTCAGCCATGACATTGAACAGAGTGAGGAATCCTTGCGGGCAAGGAAGGCGCGAGCGTCCTGCACGACACTTGGTCACGGATCGGCACGGTGGCCGACATGCCACCGATGCGAGCACCGCCGGCAGCCCGACGGCCGGGTGCCCTAGCCTGCCTTGGGTGAACACCGAGCCCGAGGCCTGGGAGCGCGATCCCTACCGCACCATCGCGCGCATCCGCACCGACTTCCCGTCGAAGTTCGGGGTGCCACGCCAGTCGGGGATGGTGCCGCAACTGCTGGCCAGGGTGGTCTTCGAACCGGCCTTCCGCAGCCTCGACGCGGTGCGTGGCATCGAGGGCTTCAGCCACCTGTGGCTGGTGTGGGAGTTCGACAAGTCGGTCTCGGGACGGGCCTGGTCGCCCACGGTGCGCCCGCCCCGGCTGGGCGGCACCCAGCGACTGGGGGTCTTCGCGACGCGCTCACCCTTCCGCCCCAACCCGATCGGCCTGAGCTCGGTGAGCCTGGAGGCGGTGGAGCTGGATGGCCCCGAGGCCCCGGTGCTGGTGGTGGGCGGTGCGGACCTGGTGGACGGCACCCCGATCCTGGACGTGAAGCCCTACATCCCGCTGGACTCCCATCCGGGGGCGCGCGCGGGTTTCGTCGGGGCCCATCCCGAGGACGGCTACCGGGTGGAGGTCTGCGAGGAGCTGTTGGCGCGGGTGCCCGAAGGGCATCGTGAGGCGCTGCTCGGGGTGCTGACGCAGGACCCGCGCCCTCGTCACCTGCATGATCCCGAGCGGGTCTTCGGGCTCCCCTTCGCGGGGATGGACGTGCGCTTCACCATCGACGAGACGACGGTCCGGGTGGTCGACGTGCTGCCGCTGGTGACCGACCCCGACTCGCCCTGGCCCGGCTACCGCTGAGCCCGGGCCGGAGGGCGCCTCAGAATCCGGCGTAGCGGGCGATCTGGGCGGTCAGTTCCGGGTCGACCGACAGGGGACGGCCGTCGAGCTCGACGATCGGGGACGGGCCACGGCTGGAGCTGACCAGCCAGACCCCGTCGGCGGTGAACAGGTCCTCGACGGGCACCAGCTCGACGCGTGTGGGCATCTGGTCGCACTCGGCGGCGGCCATCACCTCGTCGACGGTCACGCTGGCGAGGATTCCGGTGTCACCGGCGGGGGCCGTGCGCAGCACGCCATTGGTCACCACCACCAGGCCCGAGGTGGGTCCGTCGAGGGCGTAGCCGTCGGTGGTGACGAAGACGGCGTCGTCGGCTCCGCGCTTCCTGGCCTCGCGGGCGGCGGCGACATTGATGACATAGCTGAGGGTCTTGACGCCGCCGAGCAGCCAGGGGGCGTCGCGGAAGGCGTCGGAGGGCCGCCCGGTGGACAGCGTGATGGCGTGCAGGCCCCGGGTGATCTGGCCGCCGGTGCTGCTGGTGCGCACGGTGGCGGCGGGCTTCTCGCTGATGGTGAGCAGGGCCAGCGGACCGGCCTCGCGGTCCCATTCGCGGCCGCGGGTGAGGACGAACTTGATGGTCGCCTCCCCGGGGGTGGTCCAGGCCGCCAGTGCCTGGTCGACGAGCTCCTGCCACTGCGAGCGGGCGGGGCCGTCGATGTCCAGCTGGCCGGCGGAGCGCTCCAGCCGGTCCAGGTGCTCGTCGAGGTTGACCACGCGGGCACCCGTGTCGTCACAGACCACGCGCGCCGAGTCGAAGCATCCGTCGCCCCGGGCGAAACCGAGGTCGTCGGGATGGATGACGGGCTGGTCCGGCCCGACGACGCCCTGCCCCATGACTGCCACCAGATGTGAACCCATGGCCCCCATTGCACCCTGCGCCCCCGGGGCCAGGCACCGCCCGGCGTCGATCATCAGCAGACCTTGCAGGCTGCGGCTGCCTGCAGGCGTGCACTTCGGCTGCGCGAAGTGGACCGGGTCCTTGACCGCGCCCCTGCTGAGTGAAAAGCTCCAGGAAACCGATCAATGGTGACGAGTTTCTGCCAGCCCCGATGTCGTCGCTGGCCCACCCCCCCGAGGAGACCGCACATGAGTGACCTGCCCCCCACCCTGTCCACCACCCGTCGCGGAGTCCTGGCCGGCCTGACCGGAGCCGCCGTCGTGGCCGGCTGCCCCTCGCCCGCCGCTGCTTCCCCCGGCAGCTCCTCGGGAGGACGCCCTTCCGGAGGCCCCGACCGAGTGGTGGTCCCCGGCACCACCCCGGCCCAGCGCGCCTGGGCCCACCGCAAGCTGCAGCAGATGAGCCTGGACCAGAAGGTCGGCCAGGTCTTCAACCAGTACCTCTATGGCTCCGACGCCCGCACCGTCAGCGAGGCCGATGCCGCCGAGAACATGAAGCTCTACGGGGTGCGCACCCCCGCCGAGGTGGTCGAGAAGTACCACCTCGGCGGCGCGATCTACTTCGCCTGGACCCACAGCGTGCAGGATCCCGAGCAGATCGCCACCCTGTCCAACGGGCTCCAGCGCGCCTCGCTGCACGCCAACGGGGTGCCCCTGACCATCAGCATCGACCAGGAGAACGGCGTGGTGACCCGGATGGGCCCGCCAGCCACCACCCTGCCCGGCGCAATGGCCCTGGGCGCCTCCCGCGACCCGGGCCTGGCCCGCACGGTCTCGCGGGTCAGCGGCCAGGAGCTGGCGGCCGTCGGCGTCACCATGAACCATGCCCCCGATGCGGACGTGAACGTCAACCCCGCCAATCCCGTGATCGGGGTGCGCTCGGTCAGCTCCGACCCGCAGCTGGTGGCCCGCACCGTCGCCGCACAGGTGCGAGGACTCCAGTCACACGGCGGCGTCAGCGCCACCGTCAAGCACTTCCCCGGCCACGGCGACACCGCCACCGACAGCCACCTCGGCCTGCCCGAGATCACCCACAGCCGCGAGGAGTGGGAGCGCACCGACCTGCCGCCCTTCAGGGCCGCCATCGCTGCAGGGGTCGACTCGATCATGTCGGGACACCTGATGGTGCCGGCCCTCGACCCGTCGGGCGACCCCGCCACCCTGAGCCGCCCCATCATCACCGGCATCCTGCGCGAGGAACTCGGCTTCCAGGGGCTGGCCATCACCGACGGACTGATGATGGAGGGCGTGCGCCAGAAGTACGGCGACGGCGAAGTGGCCGTGCGGGCGCTGCTCGCCGGCATCGACATGCTGCTGATGACCCCCGACATGCCCGCGGCCTGGGCCGCGGTGCACGAGGCCGTCGCATCCGGACGGCTTCCCATGGAACGCCTCGACGAGGCCGTGCTGCGCAACCTGCAGACCAAGGCCAAGCGCGGCCTGCCCAAGGAGCCGTGGGTCGACCTCGACCGGATCGATCGCGTCGTCGGCACCCGCCAGCACCAGCGCGTCGCCACGGCAGCCTTCGCGGCCACGATCACCCTGCTGCGCAACCAGCAGGTGCTGCCACTGGCGAAGGACTCGCGAGTGGCCGTCGTGGGCTGGAGCAGCGCCGACACCCACACCGCCCTTGCCGATGCCCTGCGCGCCCACGGGTCGACGGTGACCACCCTGCAGACTGGGGCGAGCCCGGACCAGGCGACCATCGCCGAGGCCGTGGCGGCGGCACGCGAAGCCCAGGTCACCGTCGTGACCACCTACAACGTCACTGCGGGCTCGGCACAGGCGGCGCTGGTCGCAGCCCTGCGTGGTGCCGGGGTGAAGGTCGTCGTCGTGGCCCTGCGCAATCCCTACGACATCGCCCACTTCCCCGAGGTGGAGGCCTACCTGGCCAGCTTCGCCTGGAGCCGCGAGGCGATGCGTGCCGTGGCAGACGTCCTGGTGGGCAGGACCCCACCCGCCGGAAAGCTGCCCGTCGCGGTCCCCACCGCCGACGGGACCGCCACCCTGTACCCCTACGGCGCCGGCATCGGCCTGTGACGCGCGACCAGTGAAAGGCAATTCGATGGACATCTCACGCAGGAAGCTCGTCGCCGCTGCCGGACTGGGAGCACTCGCCGCACCACTCGCACCGCTGGAGGCGCAGGCAGGCCCCGGGCACGGCCGGGGACGAGGGCGTCGCGGGGTCGTCACCGGCGCCCAGGCCCTGGCCGATGCCGGCTGGCGGACCCTCAAGGGGCACCGGGTGGGGGTCATCTCCAATCCCACCGGCCTGCTCGACGACATGACCCACATCGTCGACCGGATGCATGCCGACGGTGTTGACGTGGTGGCGGTCTTCGGCCCCGAGCACGGCTTCCGTGGCACAGCCCAGGCCGGGGCGAGCGAGGGCACCGTCGCCGACCCCCGCACCGGGATCCCGGTGCACGACGCCTACGGCGCCAATGACAAGAAGTTCGCCGAGCTCTTCCGGGCCTCCGGCGTGGACACGGTCGTCTTCGACATCCAGGACGTCGGCGCCCGCTTCTACACCTACGTCTGGACGATGTACCAGGCCATGCGCGGTGCAGCGCAGGTGGGCGGCATCCGCTTCGTCGTGCTCGACCGGCCCAACCCGGTCGGGCGTGCCGCACGGGGCCCGCTGCTCGACATGGCGCAGTCCTCGGGGGTGGGCCTGCGCTCGATCCTGATGCAGCACGGCATGACGGTGGGTGAGCTGGCCGACCTGTTCGACACCGAGTACCTGCCCGCCGAGGCCGAAGGGGTGCGGCTGGCCGAGCTCGAGGTGGTGCCGGTGCAGGGATGGAAGGGTGAGCTCTTCGCCCAGAGCGGCCTGCAGTGGGTGATGCCCTCCCCCAACATGCCCACCGACCTGACCGCACTGCTCTACCCCGGCACCGGCCTGTTCGAGGCGACGAACATGAGCGAGGGGCGCGGCACCACCCGCCCCTTCGAACTCATCGGCGCCCCCTATGCCGACCACCGCTGGGCCGAACGGCTCAACCAGCTGCAGCTGCCGGGCGTCAGCTTCCGTGAGGCCCACTTCACCCCGACCATCAGCAAGAACGCCGACGTGGTCAACAACGGCGTCCAGGTGCACGTCACCGACCCGCAGCGGGTCAATGCGCCCGCCACGGCAGTGCACATGTTCTGCGCCGCGCGGGACCTCTACCCGCAGTTCGGTACCCGCGAGCTGGCCAGCGACCCCTACCCCTGGGTCTGGCTCGACCGGTTGACCGGCACCACCGCGATGCGCACCCAGCTCGTCGCCGGGGCCCCGGCCCGGCAGGTCGTCGACGGCTGGCGGCGCGACGAGCAGGCCTGGACCAGCCGTCGCCGCCCCTATCTGCGCTACGGCGCCCGCAGCTGAGCGATGAACGAGCACGTGAGGAATCCAGCCCCGCTGCTGTCGGTGTTGCGGGGCCTGCTGCCGACGCTGCCCACCGGCCCGGCGACGGTGGCCCGCCACATCGTCGACCATCCCGCCGAGGTGGCGGGCATGAGCCTGGGCCAGCTGGCCCGAGCCACCGCAACCAGTGAGTCGACCGTGACCCGGCTGGCCACCGCGGCGGGCTTCCGCGGCTACCGCGACCTGCGCATCCAGGTCGCGGTGGCGGCCGGGGCGATCACCCGCGAGGATCCTGACGACGGACAGCTGACCAGTGACATCTCCCAGGACGACCCGGCCGACCAGACCGTGGCCAAGCTGGCCGCCGAGGAGTGCAGCGCCATCACCGACACCGCCGCCACCCTGGACCCGCAGGCGGTGCGCCAGGCCGCCACTGCCCTGGCCGGGGCCCGGCGCATCGTCGTGATCGGCATCGCCGCCTCCGGCCTGGTGGCGCTCGACCTGGCCGGCAAGCTGTCACGCATCGGGCTGGTGGCCCAGGCCGTCACCGAGGGACACGAGGCACTGACGACCGCACTGGTGCTGCAGCCCGGCGATGCGCTGGTGGTGGTCTCCAGCTCGGGCGGCACCACCGACGTTGTCGAACCCCTGGAGGTGGCACTGGCCCACCAGGTGACGACGGTCGCGCTGACTGCCCGGGCGGGCAGCGCCGTCACCCGCGCCGACCACGTGCTGCTCAGCGTCAGCAGCCGCGAGAGCGAGCTGCGCCCGGCGGCGATGGCCAGCCGCACCGGCCAGATGTTCCTGGGCGACGTGCTGTTCACGATGGTCGCCCAGCTCTGCTTCGAGCAGGCCCGCAGCGCCGTGCGGGAGTCGTGGCTGGCGCTGCGACCCCGCCACGGCGCCGCCCGCCCCCACGCGGACGACGCCAGCCGACCCACAGGACAGGAGGACCGATGAACTGGCACGTGGCCGGTGAGCAGCTCGGCCAGCTCACCACCGAGACCGTCAGCGAGGACTTCTCGCAGATCGACCGCCTGCCCACCGACGAGCTGGTGGCCCTGGTCAATGCCCAGGACGCGACCGTCGCCGGCGCCGTCGCCACCCAGCTGGAACCGATCGCCCGCGCTGTCGACCTGGTGGTCGAGGCCCTGCGTGCCGGGGGCCGTCTGGTCTATGCCGGGGCCGGCACCGCGGGCCGGCTGGGGGTTCTGGATGCCTCCGAGTGCCCGCCCACCTTCAACACCGACCCGTCGCTGGTGATCGGCCTGATCGCCGGCGGGCCGGTGGCCCTCACCACGGCCGTCGAGGGCGCCGAGGATGATCCGGCCGGGTCCCATGCCCAGCTCGACGAGTTGGGCATCGGCGAACACGACGTGGTGGTCGGCATCTCCGCCTCGGGCCGCACCCCCTATGCGGTGGGCGCGGTCACCGAGGCGCGACGCAGGGGCGCGCGCACCGTCGGCCTGAGCTGCAATGCCGGATCGGCGCTGGGTGCCGCCGCCGATGTCGCCATCGAGGTGGTGGTGGGGCCCGAGGTGGTGGCCGGTTCCACCCGCCTCAAGTCCGGCACGGCCCAGAAGCTGGTCTGCAACATGATCACCACCTGTTCCATGGTCCGGCTGGGCAAGACCTACGCAAACCTGATGGTGGACGTGCGGGCGAGCAACGAGAAGCTGCGCGACCGGGCGCACCGGATCGTCACCGCAGCCACCGGCGCCGACGCCGACCAGGTCAGCCGGGCCCTCGAGACCCACGGCGGGCGCGCCAAGCCCGCCATCCTCGCCCTGCTGACCGGCTGGTCGCCACAGCAGGTCGACGAGGCCCTCGCCACCGCCGACGGGTCGCTGCGCGGGGCCCTCGACGAGCCGTCCGGCACCATCCCGCCACCCCATGACCAGGGCTCCGGTCCGAGGTCCTGACCCCTTCCCCCACACGGCATCCAAGGAGAAGCCATGAGCGACGTGACACGCATCGCAGAACAGGTGACCGAAGCCCTCGGCGGCGGCGCCAACATCCACGACATCGAGAACTGCATGACCCGGCTGCGGATCGGGGTCGGCGACGTCGCCGCCGTCGACACCGGTGCCCTGAAGCGGATCGACGGCGTGCTCGGCGTCGTCGAGGACCAGACCATGCAGGTGGTGCTCGGCCCGGGCCTGGTCGACGAGGTGGCCGACGAGATGGGCCGGATCAGCAGCACCTATGTGCGCATGGAGGGCGACGATGTCGCCACCGGCGCCGGCGCGGGCACGGGGGCGGCCATGCGGGCCGACCAACTCGCCGCCCGCGGCGGGCAGATCAAGGCGCGCCGATCTGCCGCCAACCAGACGCCGGTGCGGGCCTTCCTGCGCCGGGTCGCGAACATCTTCCTGCCACTGATCCCGGCCCTGATCGCCTGCGGCATCATCGCCGGCCTCAACGGCGTGCTGGTCAACCTCACCACCAACGGCACCACGCCCTGGGCGGCGGGGATCACGCCGGCGCTGGGCGCGATCGCCTCGGGCTTCATGAGCCTGATCGCGGTCTTCGTCGGCATGAATGCCGCCAAGGAGTTCGGCGGCACCGCCATCCTGGGCGGTGCGGTTGCCGCGATCATCCCCTTCGCCGGCGTCGCGAAGGTCACCGTGCTGGGCCAGGCGCTGGCTCCCGGCCAGGGCGGGGTGATCGGCGCCCTGCTGGCGGCGGTGCTGGCCGCCTTCATCGAGCGTTGGGTGCGGCGCTGGGCGCCACGCTCGCTGAGCATGCTGCTGGTGCCCACCATCACGGTGTTGCTGGCGGGCCTGGTGACCCTGTTCGTCTTCATGACCCTGGCCGGCTGGATCTCCACCGGCATCGGCAGCATGGCCAATGGTCTGCTGCAGTCGGGCGGCCCGCTGGCCGGTGCCGTGCTGGGCGGTCTCTTCCTGCCGCTGGTGATGTTCGGCCTGCACCAGGCGCTGATCCCGATCCATGCCACCCTGATCGAGCAGGCCGGCTGGACCATCCTGCTGCCCGTGCTGGCAATGGCTGGCGCCGGACAGGTGGGGGCGACGGTGGCTGTCTTCATGCGGGCCCGGCACAACCACTCGCTGCGCAACACCATCAAGTCGGCGCTTCCGGCGGGCCTGCTGGGTGTCGGCGAGCCGCTCATCTATGGCGTCACCCTGCCCTTGGGCCGCCCCTTCGTCACCGCCTGTGTCGGCGGGGCCTGTGGCGGGGCCTTCATCGCCACCTTCGACATGCTGGGCACCACGGTGGGCTCGACGGCCATCGGCCCGTCGGGCTGGGCGATGTTCCCGCTGGTCAACGGCGCCCACGGCATCGGCGCGGCTGCCCTGGTCTACGGCGGCGGCCTGCTGGTGGCCTACCTGACCGGCTGGCTGGCCACCTACTTCTTCGGCTTCACGAAGGAGTCTCTGGCCGCCCTGAATGCCCCCGAGGTGGACGAGCAGCGCGCCGGGCTGATCGGTGAGGAGCTGGATCCCCGCGGCTGATCCCCGAGTCCGCCGTGCAGCCCCTCTGGCGGCCCTCCACGGGGGCTGCACGGCGAGGTCTCGGCGCGGCGACGCTGGGCCCCGGCAGTGCCGGGCCGCCCTACCCTAGGCAGGTGGACCAAGGACGACTCCGAGTGCTCGTGGTGGACGACGACCCGACGGTGCGTCGCGCCTGTCGCGACTTCCTGGCCGAGCGCACCGATGTGGAGCTCGTCGCGGAAGTGGCCGACGGTGACCTCGCGGAAGAGGCCTACGAGCGCGCCAGGCCCGATGTCGTGCTGATGGACCTGCAGATGGTGCGCATGTCGGGCATCGAGGCCACCCGGGTGCTGTGCCGCCGGTGGCCCAGGGCGTGCGTGGTGGCGATGACCACCTTCGCCTCGCGTGACCACGTCGTCGCCGCACTGAGGGCGGGAGCCTCCGGCTACCTGGTCAAGGGCCTGTCCGGGCCCCAGCTGGTGGCAGCACTGCACCAGGCGGTTGCCGGCGACATGCCCCTGTCGTCGGTCGTACGACGCGAGCTGGTGAGCACCGTCGTCGCCGAGTCCACCCCCGCCCAGCCGGCCCGCTCCTCCACGAACAGGCAGCTCACCGATCGCGAGGTGGAGCTGGTCAACTGGATCGCCCACGGCCTCACGAACCGCCAGGTGGCGGCCCGGATGAACCTCTCGGAGGGTTCGGTGAAGCAGTACGTCGCGCGGGTGGCTGACAAGCTCGACGCCAGTTCCCGAACCCAGGTGCTCGTGCGCACCATCCAGCTGGGGCTGGTGGACGTCTCACAGCTCCCGGTGCCGGGCGACCACGACGCCTGATCCACCACTGCGGCCGCCGGGGATCAGGACAGCGCCCCGTCCCAGGGCGTGCGGGGCTCGGCCTGGTCGGCCCAGCGTGGCAGGCGGCAGACCACCCGCCACTGACGGAGCACCGGCCCGGCGCTGAACTGCCCACCGGTCAACTGGACGCGCTCGTCGAGGCCGTGCAGGCCAAGTCCGGTGGAATCCGGGTGCGGGGTCGGGTGGGCCGGCAGGTCATTGCCCACCCGAACCTCCAGGACGTGCTCGTCCACGTCCAGGTCGATGGTGACCACAGCCCCCGCGTCGGCATGCCGCAGGATGTTCGTGCTGGCCTCGCGAAGGACCCTCGCCGCCGTGTGTGCGGTGGTGGGGTCGCAGGAGTCCACCTCGCCCCGACAACTCAGCGTCACCTGGTGTCCCTGCCGCTCCAGGCTGTCGGCCACGGCCCGTGCCGTCCTGGCGGGTGAGCTCCACCGGGCAGTGGCCCGCCCGTCTGTGGAGGGGGTGTCCCTGTGCATCAGGTGGACCAGCGTCTCCAGGTCGTTCTGCGCACCCGACAGCAGGGCGTCCACCCGACAGGCCGCCTCCCGGAGGCGGACCCCGTCATTGGTGGCCGCGGTGGTCTGGATCTCCAGGTTCATGCTCGTCAACTGGTGGGCCACGATGTCGTGCAACTCGCCGGCCAGGGTGATGCGCTCGAGTTCCCGCACCCGGCGACGTTCCTGCTCCAGCCGATCGATCTCGTGTCGTTGCTCCTGCCGGGAGGTGAGGAAGTGATGGGCGGTCAGCCCGAGGGCGATGCCGGGCAGTGCAACCATGCTTTCGACGAGCGCCTCGCCCAGCCGTGCCGGGTCGTCGACGGGCCAGCCGTACCACCACATGAGATAACCCAGCCAGGCCAGCATCGACGCCACGACGCGATTCGGATGGCGTGCGACCACGAGGGTGACCAGCGCGATCACCTGGATGAAGTGGGGCTGGGAACCGACTTCCACGGGCGGCTGCAGGAAGCCCGAGGCCACCAGCAGGACCGCGAGTGCCAAGGCCCCCAGGCGCGGCGCAAAGGTGGCGACCAGGATCGTCGCCCAGGACAGTCCCCACAAGAGCGGAGGAAGTGAGATCCCGGACCCACCGCCCAGTGCCGGACGCAGGTAGACCGCGGCTCCGGCAAGACAGACCAGTCGCAGGGCCAGCAGCCAGGGATCGTCGTGCACGGTGAGGGTCCCGACGATGCGGCCGGGTCCCCGCCGGCGCTGGGCCCGGGGCCCAACAGCGGGGGAGGCTGCTTCCATCAGGACATCCTCGGCCACGGGCAGCCGGGCCGTCATCGTCCAGCCTTCCTCGTCCTGGTCCACCGACAGGGAGCCCCCATGGGCAGCCAGCTCGGTGGCCGCCCTGCGCAGGGCCGTGCTGGGGGAGGGGTCCGTCGACGTGCCCTCATGACTGACTTCGAGCGTCCACTCCTGCGAGCGCTCCAGGCCGATGCTGCAGCGAGCGCCGGGACTGGCCTCGTCGAGGACGTGCTGCACGCCGGCCTGCATGGTGCGGGAGAGGATGCCCGCCACCGCTCCGCCGGGCCTGTCAGCCAACTCGATCTCGGGCGTGAAGGCATGACTGACCAGTTCGTCCTCGGCCAGGTCGAGTGCCTCCTCGAAACCGGAGACCTCGGGCGAGGTGGCCACGTCCGCAGGCAGGCGCAGGGTGGCGACGAGCTGACGCAGGCGCGCCAGGGAGGTGCGCGAGGAGGTCCCCACCTCCAGCAGCGCTGCTCTCAGTGCGACGGGATCGCTTCCGGTCAGGGCAGCGGCAACCAGGGACCGGAGCTTGCCGAACTCGCTGCCCAGCAGGTGGGAGAGCTCCTCGGCGAGCGCACGCCGCTCGTCCAGGCGCAGCGCCTCGACCTGTTCGGCGAGGGTGGAGATCTGCACGGTCGCCTGGACCCGGCGGTTGAACAACAGGCGTAGTGCTGCACCGATTCCGATCGGCATCGCGAGCAGGAGGGCCGCCGCGACCGTGCCACTCCAGGTGTGGTCGAGTGCCAGGACGACCGTGGTGTAGGCCGCGAGGACGATGGCCGCACTGCGGGGACGCCAGGATGCGATCACGCCGATGGTCGACATCCACATCGGCAGGATCCAGGCGCCCCACTCGTCGATGAGGGGGACGGTCGCCATCAGTGCGAGGGTCAGCACGACGCTGCCGGGCAGCCAGAAAGCCGCCAGGATCGTCGCGAGGGACGAGGTGAGTCCCAGTGGCGTGGCCCACCACATCTGGCGCGGAAGGCCCGGCGAGAGGAAGTCCACGATCGCCATCAGGACCACCAGCAGGCGCAGCGTCGTCCTCAACTGGCGGTGCCGCCCTGGGCCCTGCAGTCCTGTGCCGGCGCTCACGCGGGCAGCATAGTGCTGGCGGCCACGGGCCGTGTGGGGTCTCGCCATCCGTTGTGCAGTTGACATCCTCAGTCCACGGGAAGGGTCGCCGAGACCACCCACTCATCCCGGACGGCACCGGCATGGAAACTTCCGCCGGTGAGCTTGATCCTCTCCTGGAGGGATCGCAGTCCCCAGCCGAGGGTTGCCGGTGTGCCGGTGGCAGTGACGGGGTTGCGCACCTGGACCGTCACCTCGTGGACGCTGGAGATGACCCTCACCGTGCAGCGGCAGTTGAGGGGGGCATGGCGCAGAACGTTGGAGACTGCTTCGGCGATGACCCGGGAGACCGTGTTCTGGACCGTCATGGGCAGGTGGTCTGCGGCGGCCGGGACGATCACATCGGGTTCGAATCCGGCCCTGACGAGTTCGAGTTCGGCGGAGGCTGCACGCAGGGTCGGGGGGACTCGTTGGGTCAGCTCTGCCAGTTCGACGCCCGGGGCTGCCTCAAGGGTCTCGTCACGCAGGACCGAGACCAGCAGGCGCACGTCGTTGAGCGCCTCCTGGTTGGCCCCCTCGATGGCCTCCAGGACGTCGTGCAGTTCCTCCACGTCCCCGGACTGACGCGCCGACAGCAGTTGCAGCGAGATGGTCGACAGGTTGTGGACGACGACGTCGTGCAGCTCCCTGGAGATGGCTGACCTCTCGTCAGCCCGCACCTTGGCGGCCTCGCGCTCCCGGGCGGCCTCGCTGCGGGCTGCCCGTGCCCTGCGCTCACGCAGGAGCAGGGCCGTCCAGCCGGCGGCCATGCCCACGGCCCAGGCGATCACCAGCGTGAGGAGCAGCCAGACGCGGCCCCCTCCGTGGAAGGTCAGGCTCCGCACGACGGGGAAGGCCAGGGCGGCGAGGGAGAGCACGATGGCCTGCTGGCGCGGGAGCTGGGCGCAGCCAAGGGCGATGACCAGTGCCAGCAGCAGCGCCTCCATGCTGGACGCAGGGAAGACCAGGCCGGTCACCAGGGGGATGGCAGCCAGGAGCAGTCCCAGCCGGGGCCTCCACAGCAGGACGACCAGCGCGACCAGCGACAGGCCATCCATCACCGAGCCCAGCGGATCGAGCACCGGGTGGGAGGACGTCAACCGGATGAAGTCCATGAAGAGGAAGACCAGTACGGCGGAGATGAGGATTCGGGCCTGTTCCGGTCCTGCCAGCACGCGGAGCTGCCTGATGGTGGCCAGCTCCTTCTCCTCTCTCGCCGTGAGCACCACACCGCTCACAACGCGTCCTCACAGATCTTGCGAATCGGTGCTGGAACCCGCCTGCAGATCCATCCGGTGGGGTTGGGTGGCTCAATCGTGGTGGTCTCCACGCGCACTTGCACGGCATGGACGGCGGGCGGGGGGGTCACGACACCAGGGGTCGCCACCAAGGACATCGTGAACAACGCTGCCACCATCAAACGAATCGAAGTCATCCGAGTCCTCCTCCAGGATCTTCGGGCACCGGCGGCCCGGGAACTGGTCCAACCATCGCCCCCCCGGTCGGGGGCTGCCCATGAACTATCGGCCAGGACTTCCGAGGTCCGTCGCCCAGGGGCCGGAGCCGGGCGCGCCAGTCACCGAGAGTTCATGTCCACCTGTCCGAAAGTCAACTGTCACAGGGAATCAACTACCGCTTGGATGGAGGGCATGGACACCACTCGACGTACTCGTGTGCTTGCTGTTGACGACGACGCACTCGTCAGGGACGCCTACCGGTCCTTCTTCCGTGCCCAGAGCGAGTTCGTGCTGGTGGGTGAGGGACGCAATGGCGCCGAAGCCATCGACTCCTACGCGACCCTCCTGCCCGATGTCGTCCTCATGGATCTGCAGATGCCCGGCGTCAGCGGCGTCGAGGCGACCGAACAGATCTGCAGACGATGGAGCGACGCCTGCATCGTCGTGCTCACCACATTCGGCACCAAGGAACACGTCGTGGCCGCCCTCCGGGCAGGTGCTGCAGGCTATCTCCTCAAGGACACCAAGGCGCAGAACCTGGTGGCCGGCATCCGGCAGGCCCAGTCGGGCGACATGCCGCTGTCGTCCTCGGTACGCCGCCAGCTGGTGAGCACCCTCACCTCGCCCGAACAGATCCAGCGCCAGCCGGTGGACCTGGGCCTCACCCCTCGCGAGATCGAACTGTTGGGTTGGCTCACCCAGGGCATGACCAACCACCAGATTGCCCGCCAGATGTATGTCTCCGAGGGGTCGGTCAAGCAGTACCTCACGCACATCGGGACCAAGATGGGCGTCAAGTCCCGCACCCAGATCCTGGTGAAGGCGATCCAGCACAACCTGGTCAACCCCTATGCGGTGCCGGTGGTGAACGAGGGCGCGCTGGTGCACTGACCTGGACCGAGCCCGGGCCCGGTGATCCTGACGGGATCGCCGGGCTCTTTGCCTGCCCGCCATCACCGAGCGGACCCTGCCCGGAAGTTAGCCCAGGCCCCCTAACCATGGGCCAGCCCTGCCGCGGATCCATTGTGGAGCAGGTCTTGCGACGCGTTGCATTGAACCATCACCCGGCCGCACAGCCGACGAGCACCCGATGCCGACGCCAGTGCCGCCGCCCGAACCTGGAGGTCGCAGATGGCCGTTCGTCCCGAATACATCCTGGCAGCCAATGGGGACTCCCCCTTCTACGGGACCCGCAAGAGCATGGCCCAGGTGCTCTCCCGCATGGGCGGGGAGTCCTTCCAGACCGAACCACTGCCGCCCGGCTGGCTGATGCGGCGGTGGGGAGGCTGGGAGGGGTGGACACCCCGGGACTGGAAGCCGCGCATCCAGGGCTGGAAGATCCACGTCTCCACCACCCCGGCCTGTGCCGTGGAGACCCTGGCGCGCGTCACCAGGATCTGCGTCGAGCGTGAGGTCTCCTTCAAGTTCCTGCCCGAGCCGGCCAACCTGCTCGACTCCAATGGCAAGCAACAGGACCGGGGCGCCTCCGGCAAGTTCATCACGATCTACCCGCGGGACGACGAGCAGTTCGCCGAGCTGCTCGTGCTGCTCGACGAGGCGCTCGCCGGGCAGCAGGGGCCGTACATCCTGAGCGACCTGCGCTATGGCGACGGCCCGATCTACGTCCGCTATGGCGGCATCATGTCGCTGAGCTTCCCCGACGGCCATGACCGCCCCCTGTCCGCCATCGCTGCCGGCCCAGAGATGTCGCTGGTCAAGGACCGCCGGGAACCCCGATTCGTGGTTCCCGAAGGCGTCGAGATGCCGGCCTGTCTCGTCGAGGCCCACCACCGGTACACCAGCTCGACCCCGTCCCGGCTGCGGGAGTTCAAGGCGGTCTCGCCCCTGCACTTCTCCAACTCTGGCGGCGTGTACAAGGCGACCCTGCCCGACGGCACCCGCCACGTGCTGCGAGAGGCACGCAGCAACACCGGGCTCGACGCCCGCGGCCGCGACAGCGTCACCCGCCAGCTTCAGGAGGAGGAGGTGCTCCGCGACCTCTCCGGGGTCCAGGGAACCCAACAGCTCCTGGGTTCCTTCTGGGCCTGGGAGCACCGCTACCTCGAGCTGGAGTACGCAGAGGGGCGCCCCCTGACCGCGTGGGTGGTGCAGAACACCCCCTTCGAGGGACGCCCCGAGGATCGCGCAGCCTACGCGGCCAGAGCCACGGCGGTGGGGCGCCAGGTGGTGGACATCGTCCAGCGCGTGCACGATGCCGGATGGTGCATCGGGGACCTGCACCCGGGAAACATCCTGGTCAGCGACGACGACCAGGTGACCATCCTCGACTTCGAGGACGCCACCAGGGCCGATGCTCCGCGTGAGATCGGATTCCGCGTCTTCGAGTTCTGCGCACCCGACTCGCTGGACGCGACCCAGGCGGACTGGTACGCCGTCTCCCGCAGCTTGATGCTGATGTTCGTGCCCGACTGGGAGGTCGAGGTCATTGCCCCGTCCTTCTGGAAGGAGGCCCTGCGCCGGGTGGAGGAGCAGTTCGGCACCCAGGCCCTGGAGCTCGTGCGTGAGGTGGAGGCACGCTTTGACCCGGTCGACAAGCACATGCTGGCACCGGACCTCACCGTGGACACCTGGCCGGAGCCACCGGCCCTGGACGTGGTGGTGGACGCGCTGGACGCCGGGCTCGGGTGGTCCAGGCAGTTCTCCGCCACGGGCTCCTATCCGGGAGACTCCGCGCAGGCGGGGGACGTGTCCGAGAGCCTGGCCTTCGGGCGGGCAGGCGTGGTGCTGGCGCGCCTGCGGACGGGGCGCGAGGTGCCCGTGACGGACCTGGACGCACTCGCCGCTGCGGTCAACAGCTCGCCGGCTGAACCAGGTCTGATGGCCGGTCAGGCGGGGATGGCGCTGGTCCTGGCCGAGGCCGGGCGTCTCGACGCGGCCCGGCAGGCCGCGCGCGCCAGCCTCGTCGAATCGGCGGCCCGCCTGCGCCTCGACCTGTTCGGTGGCCGTGCGGGCGTCGTCCTGGCCTCCCTCGAGGTGGCCAGGGCATGTGATGACGACGACCTCCTCGCCGAGGCGATGGCGGCCAACGAGCACCTGCAGCGCACCGTCGTGCCCGGAACCTCGGCCTGGGAGGGCCTCACGCATCGTCGAGGCTTCCACTTCGGCCTCACCGGTCTCGCGCTGGTCGACCTGGTGGCGCACCTGGCCTCGGGTCGCAGGGACGTCCTGGACCGGGCCGTGGAGCGCCTGCGGGCCGATGTCGATGCCTGCATCACCACGGCAGCCGGTGACCTGATGGTGCGAGACGTCGACAACAACCGGGCCCTGCCCTATGTCGAGTGGGGCTCGGCAGGAGTGTGGGCCGTCGTCCAGGCTGCGGAACGGCTCGTGGGGCGAAGCCTGCTCAGCGACGCCGAGTACGCCGGCATGGTCCATGCCTGCTCCTCGGATGTCTACGTGTACAGCAGTCTGGACCACGGCCGGGCCGGCATCATGGCCCTGCTGGCCTGTGCGGGCCTCGATGAGGAGATGGCCAGGCAGCGAGACTTCGTTCTGGCGAACCTGCTGCGCCACGAGACGATGGCCGTCCACGTCGGCGACGGCCTGGTGCGGTTGAGTGCCGACCTGTCCACCGGCGCCGCCGGCACGCTGCTGGCCCTGCACAGCGCGGGCAGCGGGGAGTGCTTCGACTGGATGCCGGTGGGCCGGTCCACGGCCCGCTTCCTGTCGCGGCTGCACAGGCCCTCCCATGACGGTCAGGCCACTGCCATCGCCGAACCAGTGGCAGAACTCGAGGGGACTGCTGCGTCGAATGTCATTTCCTTGAATGAGGATCGGGAAAGAATTGTCGCCGATCTGGTCGGATAACGAATGGCCAACAGTGCCACCAATTCCTTGCACTGACTCCACGGAATTGATTGACTAATACCAAGGACGAAGCAAGGAACCACAGCCGGAAGAAAATTCCGAAAAGGCTTGACCTGGTCCCATAAACGTACGGAAGGAGGCGAGCGATGACCCAGCAGATCACCCTCGAGGAAATCCCGGAGATCCCGCTCGAAGACACCTCGGAATCCGTTTGCGACCCCCTGTCCATGCAGTGGGTTGATCTCGAGATCGACACACCGTCCGATCTCTATGGTTCAGGCAACAGCATGTACCGCTGCGTTGCCACGAGCAATTTCAGCATCGCTTGTTGAAGTTGTTCGCAATTCTCGACACCGACGAGGAGGTGAATCAAATGTCCGACACCCTTGGACTGCAGACCGACCTGCCCGAGGTCCCCGAGGAGGAGAAGGCGTCGTCGATCAGCGTGATCGGCTGCACCGGAAGCAACCACAGCGTCTTCCTCTGCTACCAGAAGTGAGTCTGGCCCACAGCTCCACCGACACGACCAATGAAGGAGGTGAATGAAATGGCTGATGTGCTCAACATGCAGGACGACCAGCCGCAGGACACCCCCGGCGCCGAGAAGGCCTCGAACGTGAGCCTGCTGCGTTGGTGCAACAACTCCTACATCTCGGTCTCCGTGTGCATGGTGAAGTGACGCCTGCACCACGATGACCGCCCCACACATGACGAAGGAGGTGAACACCATGACCGATGCCATCAAGCTCCAGGCCACCGAGACCCCCGAGGTTCCCGGCGAGGAGAAGGGCTCCAACAACAGCTACTTCATCTGCCACAACTCCGGCACCAGCAACTTCGTGTGCTGGCGTCCCTGACCCTTCGGGTCAACGGTGACCCCGCACTGGCCGACGCCTATACGGCCAGCAAGGCGGACAGACACCCAGACAGGGCCGCCGTCGCTCCACCTGGAGCGGCGGCGGCTCCTTGCATTTCCCCTCCCTCCTTGCCTCCCACGCATCCAGGGCCCACGCCCGCCCCACGGCAGACCGGGAGGGATTCATGTTCACCTTTGGTCAGCATGGGCCGGCTCCTCTGTCACCACGTCGCCCGCAGTGGTGGACTCGACACAGGTCCCATCCCGCGGCAGCCGCCCGGCCCGCACACCCGAAAGGAAGACACCATGTCCAGCGTGGTTTCCCCCAGCTTGTCGGCGTCCCCGCAGCGAGTCGCCGCCCGTTCCGCCATCTCCGCGCACGACGTGCGCAAGTCCTACCGCGTCGGCAACGAGGACGTGGAGATCCTGCACGGGGTCAGCCTCGACATCGGCTACGGCGAGATGGTCGCCGTGATGGGTCCCTCAGGCTCCGGCAAGTCCACCCTGCTCTACTGCCTGGCCGGGCTCGAACAGCCCAGCCAGGGCGGCGTCGAGGTCGCCGGCCAGCACCTCCACCAGCTCAACCGCACCCAGCTGGCCGTGATGCGGCGCTCCCAGGTGGGCTTCGTCTTCCAGTCCTACAACCTCATCCCGACGCTGACCGCGGCGGAGAACGTCGCCCTGCCCTACACGCTGGGCCACCGCAAGCCTGAGGCCGGGCTCGTGGAGCGCACCCTGGCCGCCGTCGGTCTCTCAGAGCGCGCCGGTGCCCGCCCGCCGTCGATGTCGGGTGGCGAGCAGCAGCGCGTCGCCCTGGCCCGCGTGCTCGCCCAGCAGCCCGAGGTGATCTTCGCCGACGAACCCACCGGCGCCCTGGACACCCGCACCGGCCAGATGGTGCTCGGGGAGCTGCGCCGGATCGCCCACGACCCCTCGCGGTGCGTGCTCGTCGTCACCCATGACCCGGCCGTCGCCGCTGCCTGCGACCGCGTGCTGTTCATGCGCGACGGCCTGCTGGTGCAGGAGCTGCGCGGGGCCGACGCCGACAGCGTCGCCGCCACCCTCGCGGCACTGGGCCGTCAGGACGCCTGACATGCTGCGCGTCCACCTCGCTGAACTGCGCGACTCCTGGAGCGTGTGGCTCGGGGTCGCGATTCCCTTCATCGTCGCCAATGCCGCCTTCGTGGTCCCCGGACTGATCCTGTGGTCGGGCATCCAGGCCACCCAGCGCGGCGACCTCGACTTCATGGCCTCGGCCGCCTACACCGCGATGCCCGTGCTGTACGCGGTGATGATCGCCTTCGTCGCCATCCCCGTGCTGGGCGCCGCCGTCGGACTGGTCGTCGACTCGCGCCGCGGCTCGCTGGCCCGGCTTGCCCTGGCCGGCGCCACCCCGCGCCAGGTGCGCTCCACCACGACCCTGCAGCTGGTCGCCGCCTCGGTCGCCTGCGCCGTGATCGGCGACGTCCTCGGGATCCTGGCCCTGGACCCCTTCATGGACCTGATGGACTTCAACCAGCGCAGCGACGAGGTCTACGTCCCGGTCACCCGGGAGTACTCGATCCTGCCGGTGCTCGCCGCCAACCTGCTGTGCATCGGCGTCGCCCTGCTGGGCGGTCGGCGCCAGGCCCGTCGCGCCAGCGAGGTCCCGCCGGTCGAGGCCCTGCGCCAGGCCAGTGCACCCCTGCCGACCACACGAATGGGCACGGCCGACCGGGCCAAGGTGGTGCTGCTCGGGCTGCTGATGGTGGCAATGTTCGCCGCCGTCCCCGTCATGCTCGAGCACCGCAACAAGGAGACGATCAGCAACCTGCTGGTGATGGGCATCCTGCAGCTCTACGTCTGCGGGGCACTGATCACCGTCGTGGGCCGCACGCTCGTCGCACCGCTCACCCGGGCGTGGACGGGGATGCTGCCCACCAGCTCGTCGGCCTGGCAACTGGCCCGCTCCACGATCTCCGGCCGCCCGGACCGCATCCAGCGATCCCTCACCCCGGTGATGTTCAGCATCGGCATCGGTTTCGGCTCGGCGGGAATCGGCCAGTCGATGATCCGTACGCTCCAGAACTCCGGCCTGGGCATCGACCAGTCAGGCTCGGAACTGGCCAGCTTCGCCATGATCTTCGGCCTGCCCCTGGCCGTGGCCTTCGCCGGCGGCATCGGGGCCCTGGTGATGATGTCGCGCCAGCGCGACGCCGAGCTAGCCCTGGTGGGAGTCGTCGGCGCAACCCCTGCCCAGCGCATCTGGGTTCCCCTGCTGGAGGCCGTGATGATCGTCGGCAGTGCCACCGTCCTGGGCCTGCTGATGACGGTACCCGCCTACGTCTTCCAGGGATGGTCGCTGACCGCAGCGGGCCTGCACTGGGTGATGGTGGTCCCCTGGGGCTTCCTGGCCTCATTGCTGGCCATCTGTGCCCTCGTGACGGGAGCGGCCACGGTCCTGCCCACCCTGCGGGCCCGGTTGTTGCCCGAGAACCGCGTCATCGCCCGACTGGTGGCCGAGTAGCCATGTACACCATCGTCCGTTCGGAACTGCGTTCCTCGTGGAGCGCCTGGCTCGGCGTCGCGCTCGGATTCGTGATGACCAGCTTCGCCCTCGCCCTGTCGGCGATGGTGCTGCAGTCGGCCCTGGTGGCCCGTGGCACCACTGTCCCCCTGATGGAGGCCGATGCCTATGCCTACAACGGCGGCATCAACCTGGTGCTGTGCCTGGTGGTCGGGCTGAGCGTGGTGGCCAGTTCGACCGAACTGGTCGTGCAGAGCCGACGGGGTGCCGTGGCCAGGTTGGCACTGGCCGGCGCCACCCCTGTCGGCATCGTCAGCACCGTCGTGAGCCAGCTCACCGCCGTCGCGCTGGCCTCCGCGGTCGTCGGAGACCTGCTCGCCATTGCCGCCCTGCGTCCCGCCCTGGCCTACCTGCAGCACGAACGCGGCCAGGAGAGTGCCGGGCGCGCCGCCCCCGCCGTGGTCGATGCCCGCACGCTGCTCGCTGTCGGTGCCGCCTGGGTCCTGGTCTCCGTGCTCGGTGGACTGGCCCAGGCGCGACGGGCCAGCAGGATCCCGCCCGTCGAGGCCCTGCGCGTTGCCCAGGCAGCCGATGACTCCGGACGACGGATGGGGTTGGGACGGTGGTTGCGGGCGGTTCTCGCGCTGGTCGTCACGGGCCTGTGCTGGGCGATGGTCCCGATCCTGACCGCCCATCCCGACCGGGAGACCTTCACCCAGATCATGCAGATGAACCTCCTGGGTCTGTGCGTGACGGGCTGGTTCCTCGCAGAGCTGTCACCCGTGCTGGTAGGGCCGGTGACGCAGCTGTGGACCAGGCACATGCCCGCCGGACCCGCGTGGCAGCTGGGCCGTGCGACGGTACTGGCCAAGGCTGCGCGTCTCACCCGGTCCGTGGTGCCCGTGATGTTCACGGTCGGTCTCGCCTTCGGAGTGCTCGGCCTGCCTGCGACCTACAACGCCATCTTCCGCGCCTCCGGCTATGGGGTGGAGCTGGGACACGTCGGTGCCGCCACCTTCCTGGTCAACCTGGGGCTTCCCCTCGCGGTGGCCATGTGCGGCAGCATCGGCTCCCTGTTCATGATGAGCCGCCAGCGCGACGCGGAGCTTGCACTGCTGGGCATCTCGGGTGCCACCGGGCAGCAACGCACAGCCGTCGCCACTTTCGAGGCGCTCATCGTCGCCGGGACCGCCACCATCCTGGGCCTGGTGATGGCCCTCAGTGCCTTCGTCTACCTGGCCTATGGCGCCACGTCGACGGGGCTCACCTTCTCGCTGGCACTCCCCCTCGCCTCGATGCTGGAGGCTGTGCTGCTGACCGCTCTGGTGACGGCCGCAGCGACGGTGCTGCCCACCCTGGGCGCCCTCAGGATTCCCGAGCCGAAGGTCATCGCCCGCCTCGTGGCGGAATGACCATGCGCTTGGGGCCATGCCCCACCGGAGCACGAAGGGAGGTGACAGAAATGGCCGAGATCATCGAGATGCAGGAGTCCGACCCGGAGGTTCCGGGCGAGGAGAAGGCATCCAACGTGTCCTACGCGGCATGCCACAACTCCTTCCAGAGCCAGATGCTGTGCTGGCGTCCGTGAGTCCGGCGGCTGGCGGAGCGCCTATCTGCGCCAGCCGAGCACCACGGCAAGAATGACCGGAAATGCCCCGGCTGCGTCAGCCTGACGCAGCCGGGGCATTGCCTTTCTCCGAATCAAGGCATGGGCGATAACCAATGGGCAGCTTCTGGGCCCATCCATTGCCCACTGGTGCCGCCCGGGATTGACTTGTTGCAGGCCGACAAGGGCCGACGACTCCAACGAAAGGTATTCCCATGGCCGACGTGATTGGACTCCAGGGATGTCACGAGGACGAGGCACTGGCGGAGGAAAAGGGATCCATGGGTTCCTGCTTCGTGTGCCACCGGTCGAACCACAACACCGCCTGTCTGGGATGGTGATCGACGATGGGACCAGTACTCGGCCTCCAGGGCGATGAAGAGCCGATCACTCCCGCAGAGGAAAAGCTGTCAATGAACAGTCAGCTGATGTGCCTGCGCAGTGAAGTGAGCGTCCTGTTCTGCGAACTGATCGGCACCAGGTTCTGAGCAGGATTCCAGTCCCCACGATCCGCCCCGCAGCGACGGGGGCCGGGCACGAATTCCCTGCACAACGTACAAGGGTTCGGTCCAGTCGGCGCCTATCCGGCTGGAACGAACCCTTCGTGAAAATGATGACACACAGTATGGCCGAAAGTGAAGTCCCCTCCGAAAAGAAAGGCACGATGATGTCGTACTCCATCGCCGGTGCAGAACGCATCACCGGCCTGCTCGAACAGCCCCCGGGCGGGGCCTTCAGCCGCCTGATGGCCATCCTGCGCTCCAACCCGCGAGCCATGGCGATTGCCTTCACCGGAACAGTGGCCGCCTCCCTGGCGTCCCTGGCCCAGCCAGCCCTCACCGGGTCGCTGGTGGCCTCTCTCAAGGGCATGGACATGCACCGGGTGGTGACCCTGGGGCTCCTGCTCGTGGGCGTCTCGGTCCTCGCCTCGGTGCTCACCGCCGGCGTCAACCTGATGACCTCCTATGCCAGCAACCAGCTGGTGCGGCGCTTCCGCGACGCTGCCGCAGCGATCGCGCTCAAGGTCCCGGCGGAGAAGCTCGTCGAGCACCCCACCAGCGACCTGGTGGCGCGCTGTTCCATCGACTCCGAGAAATTGGGCGACGTCTTCCGCAAGGGCCCCATCCAGGCACTCGGCAGCATCGTGCTGGTCCTCGGCTCCCTGGTGCAGATGGTGCGCATCGACCCGGTGCTCGCCGGCTCCGCCGTGGGCCTCTGCGTGGTGGCAATGGCCACCATCATCGCCACCTCCTCCCGTCTCACGGGGATCTCCTTCAAGCGCCAGCAGGCCCAGGGCGACTACGTCGCCGAGGTCACCCGGGCCCTGGACTCCATCCTCACCATCCGCGCCTTCGTCGCAGACCACTTCGCCATCGGCCGGCTGGCCCGCACCAGCCAGCGACTCCAGGACGCCTCCAACCGGTCCGCCCGCGCCCAGGCCTTCATGGAGCCCCTGGTCTCCGGGCTGGTGCAGGCCACCATGCTGGCCATCGTGCTGGTCGCCTTCCTGCGCGTGCAGTCCGGTGCCCTGGCTGCCGACGAGCTGGTCTCCTTCTTCATGTACACGATGATGCTCATCGGTCCCATCGCTGCCTCGGCCGAGACCGCGATGCTGATGGCCGAGGTGCTCGGCTCGCTGCAACGGCTGGTCGACCTGCGCACGATCACCAGGACCACCACCGTCGACCACGAGCGCATCCGCGCCGAACTCGACCAGATGAGCCTGGAGGAGTACGGCAGCCGCGCCCACGCCGATCCCGACCAGGTCCAGGGCCAGATCAGCTTCCGCAATGTCTCGGTCCGCTATGCCGGTGAGGCTCGCGGAGACCGTGAGTACGCCATCAGCGACGTCTCCTTCGACGTCCCCCGGGGCGCCTGGGTCTCGCTCACCGGCACCTCGGGCTCGGGCAAGTCGACCATCCTGTCGGTGATGGAGGGATTCCTCACCCCCACCCGCGGCCTGGTCCTGCTCGACGGACACCCGCTGCAACTGCGCGATCCCGACATCTACCGCAACCAGGTGGGCTACATCGAGCAGGCCTGCCCCCTGTTCGCCGGGACGGTGCGTGACAACCTGCAGCTCGGGCGCACAGACATCGACGACGCCCAGTGCTGGGACATGCTCGAGAAGGTCGGTCTGGCGGAGGTGGTCAAGGCCCGCCGTGAGGGGCTCGACGCGTCCGTCGGGGAGTCCGCCTATGCCTTCTCCGGTGGTGAACGCCAGCGCCTGGCCATCGCCAGGACCCTGCTGCGCAAGCCGCGCCTGTTGCTGCTTGACGAGATCACCTCCGGTCTGGACGTGGTCAACCGCACCCAGATCATGGAACTGCTCAAGGAGCATGCCGAGGGCATCACCACCCTCTCCGCCAGCCACGGCCGGTTCGCCACCCTCGGGGCAGACCACGTCCTGGTCATGCACAGGGGACAGCTCATCGAGAGCGGACACCCGGACGAGGTCACCGAGCGCTCGGCACTGTTCCGCTCGCTCGTGGCCCAATGACCCGGGGCCCCGCACATCCCCAGCAGACAACCCGACGAGACACGAGGAGACCCCGGTGAACCTGCCGAACGACCTGGCCTGGGTGGACGACATCGACCATTCCCAACTGCTCGCGGAACTCGCCTGCCACGGCACCGAGATTCCCTCGGAACCGTCCGACGATGCCCCGCCCGCAAGGGCGGGCGGCTACCAGCTGTTGCCGATCGAGGACTCCTGGCTGCGCCTGGAGCAGGACGAGTCCGGCCGGCTCTGGGCCAGCCACGTGCCCGATGCCAGGTTCCCCGACGTCTCCGACGGTTCTCCCCAGGTCCGCTTCGACGACGACAACCCCGACCTCGACGGTTGGATGACCACCCGGGCCGACATTGACGGCAGTGGCAGGCGCTGGGTGAGCGTGCTGAGGCGCCCCGAGCGCGAGGCCTATGTCGCGCTGCTCTACGACGCCGGCGAGACGGGGCCCACGCGGTCATTGATGATGCGCGGTATCTACCCCGACGTCAGCCTGCTCGACGGGGGATCGCGACTGGTCTTCGTCGAACCCGACCGGGAGGTGCGCGGCGGGCAGCGGGCCATCGTGGCGCTCGCCGATCCCGAGCGGTACGAGAGCTCCCGCCGGGAGATCGCGCACTCCGCCACAGGCGGGATCTCCGTCAAGCCCTGCTCCGTGCGTCGCTACTTCAAGATGAGCCACGGGATCCGCTCCGAGCGGGTGTGGGACCTGGTCGACGCCCGAGCCAAGACCCCCACCCCCATCAGTGTCCCGGGCAGCCCCTCGGACCCCAGCCTGTTCGACGTGGCCCTCCTGGACGGGAAACCGACGCTGGTCCAGCTCTTCAACGGTGACGACTCCTGGGCCCTGCAGGCCAGTCTCCTGCACCGCGAACGCGTGATGAGCACCTGGGTCTGCGCCACCGGCGTGGGACGCGCCCGCGAACTGGTCTCGGGCACCGGCCACGCCATCGTCCGCGTCGCCCAGGACGGTGAGGAGACCCTGTACCGGATCAACATCGAGGGCTTCTCCTCTGGACGGGAGCCGGCGCTGCGCTCCCCCGGGGTCCTCGACCTGCGCCAGAACCAGGTGACCCCGTCGATCGGCTTCGCCGCCACCGAGCTGGCCAGCGGCGTCATGCCCTATGTCTGGTACTTCGACCGGGCCGGGGAGTGCCGCAATGATCCCGAGGAGGTGGCGCTGCGTGCCGCAGGACTGGCCAACAGCGCCCGCGAGAGCTACACCTCCTTCGACGGGTACACGGTGGACCTCGACCTCCGCTGGCCCGCCGGGGACGCGCCCTTCTGCGGGGCCGTGGTGCTGATGCTCTACGGCGCCTACGGCCTGGACCTGGACCTGGACCTGGACCCCGACCTGGGCACCTGGCTGGGACGTGGCTTTGCTGTCGCGACCCCCCATGTGCGTGGTGGCGGCCCCGAGCAGCGACACCTGGCCGGTACCCGGGCCAAGCGCGATCGCTCCGTGGCCGACGCCGTCGCAGCAGTGCATCACCTGCGCAGCGGCAAGGGTGCCGTCACGGCGACGCAAGTGGTCACCCTGGGCGCCTCGGCCGGAGGATTCCTGTCGGCGGCAACCCTGAACGGGTGCCGCGACGAGGTCGACATCTGCGTCGTGGTCAACGGCTTCGTCGACCCCATCACCAGCCTGCTGCGCGGCGACACCCAGACCCGCGCCAGCGACGAGGACGAATGGGGAGATCCCCGCAACAACCCGAATGACCTTGAGACCCTGCGGCGCATTGCCCCCATCGAGAACCTGGTCGGCAGCTACTCTGCCGAGGCCCTGGTGGTGGTCTCCGGCTGCGATGTCCGGGTCAATCCGCGACAGGGCCTCAAATGGGTCATGCGCTACCGCGAGCTGGGCGGCTCCGCCGAGCTCTGGTTCGACCCCAAGGGCGCACACGACTGCTGGGGGGCAGGTCTTCCCCGCACCGCGCTGGTCGACTGGGTGTCACAGGCGCTGGCCCGACGCGCCGAGGCCTGACCTCCCCCGCAGGGCAGACCCCGAGCAGACACGAAGGAGCCCCCTCCAGGT
Organism: Luteococcus sp.; assembly: GCF_043424415.1. NCBI lineage: Bacteria > Bacillati > Actinomycetota > Actinomycetes > Propionibacteriales > Propionibacteriaceae > Luteococcus > Luteococcus sp. Next base: position 26,784 of record NZ_JBHWOO010000142.1, read on the forward strand.
CCTGGAGGGGGCTCCTTCGACGTCGGCGACGGTCACCCCTGGAAGGGCTGCACCCCGTCGGAGCACAGGGCGCCCGCCTCGGGCAGCACCCCGTCCACCAGGTAGCGGTCCACGTGCGAGGTGGCACAGGCCGACAGCCCGTAGGCCGTGTGCCCCCAATTGTTGTTGCTCAGCAGTCTGCTGTTCGGCAGCAGCTGCGCAACGGCCTGGGCGGAGGCGTAGCTGGTGGCGGGGTCGTGCAGGCTGCCGACCACGAGCACCGTGGCCGAGGTCTGGGCATCGAAGGGCCCGGGCCAGGCGTCCTCGTCGCTGATCCGCCACGCCTGCTCATTGCAGGCCACGGAGTTCCACAGCCAGTGGCGCCCGAACAGGGGGGCGCGGGCATCCTCGGTGGCCGACAGCGACGACCAGGTCGCGGCTCGGCGCGGGTTGAGGCTGTCGCCGCACATGATCGCCGGCACCGACTCCACGAGGTTGTCGTACTTGGTGGCCGTGCGTGCCACCCGCCGTGCCGCCCGGATGTACGAGCCGCCCAGGGCCATCTGCTGGTCACCATCGGTGGCCGGCGACTGCATCGCGTCGACGGTGGCGATCAGGGCAGGGATGGTGGGCGCGGTCTCCTGGTTGTACAGGGCGTAGAGCAAGGTGGTCACGAATCCCTGGTAGGTGAGCGGGCTGATCGTCCCGTCTCCCTGGGGCACCTGCAGCGGCGACTGCTTCAGCCTGGCCGTCACCTTCGCGAGCAGGGCTTCCGCGTCTGGCACACCGCAGACCTCGACCGCCTCGGAGCACCGCTTGAGCAGCTCGTGGAGGGCGGCCTCGCTGCCCGGCGCCGAGTTCATCCGCACCGTCATCGGCACGTCGGCAGTGGCTGGCGTCCCGACCCACTTGGTGGGGTCGATGACGCCGTCGATGGCCAGAGCCCTCACCCGGGAGGGGAACATGTTCGCGTACACCTGGCCGAGGTAGGTGCCATAGCTGAAGCCCAGGTAGGTGAGTTGGTGATCACCCACTGCGCGCCGCAGGACGTCGAGGTCGCGGGCCACCTCGGCGGTCGAGATGGACGAGGCCACGGTTCGCCCGTGGCCGCTGCAGGCGCGCGCGAGCTTGTTGGCCGCCTTCGTGTACTCGGTCTCCTCCTGTCGGGTGACCGGGAAACCCATGCCCTTCAGGACGCCGGTCACCTTGTCGAGCTTCGCCTGGCGTGGGAAGCACTGCGTGGTGGTGGAGGCGAAGGTGCCGCGGGGATCGAAACCGATGAGGTCGAAGCGGTCACGGACGTCCTGCCCGATCCACTGTGTCGCGCGCTGCGGGAAGTCACGACCCGAGGCCCCCGGCCCTCCCGGATTGAGGAAGAGGCTTCCGATCCGCCGTTCGGGCTGGCGTGCAGGGATGCGGGTGAGGGCGACGCTGATCTGCGGCCCCTGGGGGTCGTCGTAGTCGAGGGGCAGGGTGGCAGTGGCACATTCGCCGAGCTCGCACGGGGTCCAGTCGAGAGTGGGCGTGGGGACGGCGTCGACGCGCCGAGCCTCCCGTGCGGTGGCATCGGTCGCGGTGACGTCACTGGCAGCCGCAGGGCTGGGGACGTGCATGGGGCCGACGGCCAGGCCGACGGCCAGGACTGCCGCCGAGATGGAGCGTCGAAGGGTGATGGGCATGGGGGACCTTCCGGTGGGATGTGTGTGCCTCCAGCCCACGCCCTGGCGGCTGGACCGGCCACTCACGTTCGGTCAGTTGTTGCGATGACGACGACGGGGAGCGACGCGCCCCGCCTGTGCCACCGCGGCACGGGGACCAGCGGCCGGGACCACGCCCCACCGCGTCTGTGAGACTGGACCCATGACGATCGTCTTCACCGCCCGCACCCTCGACGGCACCGGCCGCACCACCCTGTCGCGGCCGGTGCCGGTCACCTGGCAGACGAAGACTTCGCCCTTGTCGATGCCGTGCCTCGCACGCCGGGCGAACATCTCGCCGACCTCGGAACCGTCGGCGGCGTGATCCGCGAGAGTGCGGAAGACCGCCGGCAACACCGGAGAT
>NZ_JBHWOO010000143.1:0-6597 GCF_043424415.1 Luteococcus sp.
GACGAGCAGGGCCGCGTGATCATGTTCGAGGTGCTCGAGGCCAGTCGCATCTTCCACCCCGACCTTCTGGCCGAGTGGGAAGAGAACCTGCGCGACTGACCGCCGTAAGCCCCTGCCTTTCATCCGATGGCGCCGCCCCAATCTGAGGCGGTCTGCAGATCCCCACCCGCCATTGCGTCAGCGCGGCGGCACCTGGTCATGGCCTTCATACCGCCACTGGTCCTTGGGCCTTGTGTCGAATCTTCCTCGCATCACCAGCGCCGATCCCGCAATGAGGAAAACCTACCCCAAAGCCATGATGGTGATCCCGAGAAGGCGGGAGTCGCGCTCTGTACTGAACCACACTCCGATGACGATCGGCAGCCTCGCACCACTCACTCCCCCAACTGCTGAGCCAGCAGTTCGATCTCGGCACGCGCCGCGGGACTACTGATGTCCAGCGCCAGTGCCGCCGCAGGAGTGCGCAGGAAGCGTCGCAGGGCGATGACGGCGGTGCGGGTCGGGGTGCCCTTCAGGACCCCCAGGATGCGCGGCACCGGGGCATCCTCGAGCGCCCGCAGACGCCCCCGGACCTCGTCGACGACACCCCGCACGGCCCCGGCATCGGCGGCCAGCTCGGCGGCGCCACCAGCGCGGTCCACGGCCAGCCCCAGAGGAGCCACCAGGATGGCGTGCGTGCGCAACCAGCCGGGCATGTCCTGCTGCACCTGGGCGGGGAATCCGGCGCTGTTGAAGACGTCGACGATCCGCTCGGCCCGCACACTGCTCCCCCACCCGGACTCACCCACGGGCATGGCGGCCAGGCGGCCCAGCTTCAACGGTGCCGTCCACCGGATGACCCCCTGGTCCATCACCCCGCCCGCCATCGGGAAGGCGAGCAGCAGGTCACGGCCCAGCGCCAGCTCGAGCGCCTGCGGTGATCCCGCCCAGTTGCCCAGCGTCAGTACGTCGGCGGCGAGCGTCCGCAGACCAGCGAGCGCCGCTTCCATGTCCTGGGCGCGTACCGCGACGACCACCAACTCGTAGACGTCCTCCACCTCGGAGACCACGGGCAGTGCGACGCGTCGCACCGGGCCGTCCCCACGGGCGATCAGCAAGCCCTTGGAGCGCAGGGCCGCCAGCCGGCTGCCACGCGCCAGGAGGCTGACATCATGGCCCGCATCGTGCAGGCGCACGGCATGGAGGCTTCCGAGCACACCGGCACCGACCACCAGGACCTTCATCCGCACTCCTCCTGCTCGACCACGAGCTCCACGACCATCCGTGAGGTTACCGGTGCCCATCATTGCCGACGATGGCAGGACCCGCCCCGCGATGGCTGCGGGGCGGGTCCTGCCGTGCGGTCGTGCCGGCGCCGGACTCAGTTGTCGTTGTCGATGGCGGCCGCGGCCAGGCCAGTGAGGGCACCCATGCCGATGACCAGGGCGGAGACGCCGTAGGCCAGGACGCTGGTGAACAGCGATGCGCGGGTGAAGTTGGCCTGCATGAGCAGGTCCCGGGGGCCGGACAGCTCTTCGGCCCGCTCGGTGTCACCCTCGGCGCTCGCCTTCATGAACTCGGCGCTCACGTCGGCGAAGGTACGTCCTCCGCCCATGTGGTGCGCGTGCTTGGCGACGGTCTCGGCCTGCATGTAGGCGGTCAGCGGTCCTGCGACCGGCTTGCCGGCCAGACGGTCCGCGTCCTCGGGGACGGTGATGTCCTGGTCCTTGAGCTGCTTGGTGATGGCGGCCCAGGCGGCTCCGCCGGAACCGATCAGGATGGGGCTGGCAGTGGCAAGGAGGGTACGCAGGGCGCGGTTGCTCATGGAAGTTCCTTCGTCGAGAGGTCAGTTGCCCAGTACAAGTTGAAAGTTCATCCAAATATTCCCCAGTGGGGAACTTTTTCCACGCCGACGCCCATCGCACCCGCCTCCAGACACGGGCCGACGCCGGGAACTCCCGCAATCCCCCGATCAACAGGTGCGCCCCGGCGCCGACTGTGCGGCGGCATCAACTCCCCCGAGCGACGCCGCGCACGGCTCCAATCCTCCCGCGCCGACCCCCATGAACACAAGTTAACGTTGAACACAACTTTCTGGGGCATGCCAGCAGCCCTCCAGAGCCCCCGAGCCAATCCCACGGTGACAAAACCCCTAGTCAGAGAACTTTGAAAGCGTCTGGACAGCTTGATTTCACTTTTGCACCCGAAACGCGCTATATTTTTCGAGCTGCCTGAAACGGGCAGCCGGCCGGATCGGAAACGATCCAGCAGGGCCGCAAGGCCCCGTAGCGCAGTTGGTTAGCGCGCCGCCCTGTCACGGCGGAGGTCGCGGGTTCGAGTCCCGTCGGGGTCGCGGAAGCGGTGATGTTCGCATCACCGCTTTTGTGTTGGAACATCACTTCCACTGGCGTTCCAACCGTTTGGCCAGGTAGCTCAGCTGGTAGCAGCGTTCGCCTGAAAAGTGAAAGGTCACCGGTTCGATCCCGGTCCTGGCCACCAACTCGACCCACCCTTCGCCGGGGTGGGTCTTTTTGGTTCCGGCACTTCCCTGCCGGGCCACCGAATCGCCCTGGACGGGACGTACAGCAAGGCCACCACTCAGTGCGCCTCGCGCCCCAGCCCCAGGTAGGCCGTCAGCCAACGCTCGACCTCGTCGAAGTACCGGTCGCGCACCGGACCGCGGCTCAAGGCCAGGTCATGCATGCCACCGGGCAGGCGCACCAGGGTGACATGGTCCCCGAGCTGTGCACCCCGGGCCATGATCCGCTCCACATCCAGCACGGTGTCTGCTTCACGCATCGCCTCGTCCCAGACGCGCCTGAAGTCGCTGCGCCCGCTGGTGAGCAGCAGGACCGGCGCCTCGATCGACAGGCCCTTGGCCACACGGTCGTGCCCGGCCAGGACTGCCGCCAGCCACCCGGCCCGGACGAAGAAGTTCTCCGGCCCCTTGAGTGCGGGATCGACCTCCCACTCCCCTCCCGTGGCCGGATCCAGGCTCCGGAGGTAGAAGCCGTTGTCGGACAGCTTGAGCACCGCCGTCGGGCGGGAGACGGACAGCATCCTGGTGACCCGTCCGGTCAACACCGCGACCACCCACGAGGCCTGCAGGTCGAGCCACGGCGAATTGAGCACCAGGGCGTCGATGGCCCCGGGCCGGGCATCGGCCCACAGGCTGGCCGTCAGCCCGCCCGTCGAGTGCCCCATCAGGACCACCTGGTCGTGGTCCTCGCGCAGGATCCCGACGGCACGGTCGAGCTCCTCGAAGTAGTCGTCCAGGGTGCCGACGAATCCCGCCAGCTGCCCCGGAGCAAGACTGCGCCCGTAACGGCGCAGTTCCAGGGCATGGAAGTCGTGGCCCATCCGCTCCACGGCCTCAGCCAGGTGCGACTGGAAGAAGTAGTCACTCCACCCGTGCAGGTACAGCAAGGCGCTGCGACGCTGCGGAGGGTGCCTACGCACCAAGGTTCCCGTGAGCGGGGACGACTCCGGCTCCCCGGGCGCCATGCGCGCACCAGGGAGCGGAATCGTCAACTGCTGGAAGCCATCCAGGATCGAGTCATCAACCCATGATCCATCACGACGATGGTCACTGATCGGGGTGGACGGCGACGACATGATGGCTCACGTCAGCCGACGCGACGAGGCTCCCCATCGTCACCGTCGGTGTCGTAGTCGTCGTTGTAGACGGCAGCGAGATCTGCGTACGGATCGTCGTCGTCCTCGTACCGGCTCGACGACGAACCCTTGATCCCGAGCTCACGCTCAAGAGATGCCACATCCATGTTGATCGGGCGATACTTCAGATCCCTTGCAACCTTGGTCTGCTTCGCCTTTGCACGGCCGCGCCCCATATCGGGTCGACCCCCTCGCTCTGTCCCTCGCGGCTATGCCGCGGCAATGTGTGTATAGCTTTCGTGGAACACAGGCTACCGAACTTGTCGGGTGCTTCCAAAAGGGGCGCACCCCGCAGACCGTACGACTGGTGCGGCTGTGGGACGCGAGGGGTCAGGATGCGGCGGGATGGCCTCCACGAAGGTCCACGCGCTGGCCGCGATCTGCGACCATCCGGCCCAGGATCCAGCTATCGACGCCGCGCGCCTGCAGGATGCGCTGGGCAGCCTCCACGCTTGCCTCGGGCATCATGGCCACCATGCCGACGCCCATGTTCAGCGTCGCCTCGATGTCGGCCTGCGGCACCTTGCCCACCTGCTGCACCAGCTGGAAGACGGCCGGCGGCGTCCAGCTGGGACGCTCCAGCTCGGCGGTCAGGTGCTCGGGCACCACCCGGGCAACGTTGTTGGCCAGGCCTCCGCCGGTGATGTGGCTCAGCGCGTGCACCTCGGTGCCACGGATCAGCTCCAGGACGTCCTTGGCGTAGACCTTGGTCGGCACCAGCAGCGCCTCGCCCAGGGTGGTGCCCAGCTCCGGCACGTCACGGTCCAGCGCCCAGCCGGCATCGGTCAGCAGCACCTGACGCACCAGCGAGTAGCCATTGGAGTGCAGGCCCGAGGCGGCCATGGCCAGCACCACGTCGCCCTCCTGGATGCGATCGGCACCCAGGATCTCGTCACGCTCCACCACGCCGGTGGTGGCGCCGGCGATGTCGTACTCGTCAGGGCCCAGCAGGCCGGGGTGCTCGGCGGTCTCGCCACCCAGCAGGGCGCAGCCGGCCACCTCGGCGGCCTCGGCGATGCCCTTGACGATCGCGGCGATACGCTCGGGCACCACCTTGCCGCAGGCGATGTAGTCGGTGACGAAGAGCGGCTCGGCACCAGCGACCACCAGGTCGTCGACCAGCATGCCCATCAGGTCGAAACCGATGGTGTCGTGCTTGTCCATGGCCTGCGCGATGGCGACCTTGGTGCCGACGCCGTCGGTGGAGGTGGCCAGGACCGGGTGACGGTAGTTCTTGAAGGCGCTCGCGTCGAAGAATCCGGCGAAGCCGCCGAGGCCTCCGAGCACCTCGGGGCGGCGGGTGCGGGCGACGTGCTCCTTCATCAGCTCGACGGCGCGGTCACCGGCCTCGATGTCCACACCGGCGCGGGCATAGGCGGACTGGCTCATCAGGATTCCTTCTTCAGCGGTTCGTTCTTCGGGGGTTCGTTCTTCTTGATGGGCATGGTGCGCAGCTGCGCCAGCGGCAGGTCCTGCGGACCCACCGGGTACTCGCCGTCGAAGCAGGCCCGGCACAAGTCGTCCTTGTCCACGTGGGTGGCCTTGACCAGGCCGTCGAGGGAGATGTGGCCCAGCGAGTCGGCACCGATCGCCTCGGCGATCTCCTCGATGCTCATGCCGGGGGCGATCAGCTCGTCGCGGGTGGCGAAGTCGATGCCGTAGAAGCACGGCCACTCCACCGGCGGGGCCGAGATGCGCACATGCACCTCCTTGGCTCCGGCCTGGCGCAGCATGGCGACCACCTGGCGCTGGGTGTTGCCCCGCACGATGGTGTCGTCCACCACGACGATGCGCTTGCCACGCACCACGTCGGGCAGCGGGTTGAGCTTCATGCGGATGCCCATCTGGCGCATCGCATTGGACGGCTGGATGAAGGTGCGGCCCACATAGGCATTGCGCACCAGGCCCAGGCCGTAGGGAATGCCCGAGCCGGCGGCGAAACCGATCGCGGCCGGGATGCCCGACTCAGGCGTGGGGATGACCAGGTCGGCATCGGCCGGGAACTCACGCGCCAGCAGCTTGCCGATCTTGACGCGCATGTTGTGCACGCGGCGACCGGTCAGGATGGTGTCGGGGCGCGACAGGTAGACGTACTCGAACAGGCAGTGCTTCGGCTTGGCCTCGGCGAAGCGGTGCGACCGGATCGCCTCGCCCTCGACGACCACCATCTCGCCGGGCAGCACGTCACGCTCGTAGACAGCCCCGACGATGTCGAGCGCGGCGGTCTCCGAGGCGATCACGACGCCCCCCTCGGGCAGGCGTCCGATGGACAGCGGACGGATGCCCTGCGCATCGCGGGCGGCGTACAGGGTGCCCTCGTCCATGAAGGTGAGGCAGAAGGCACCGCGCAGCGTGGGCAGCACCTCGAGCGCGGCCTGCTCCAGCGAGCGGTCCTCGTAGCTGGCCAGCAGAGCCGACAGGATCATCGTGTCCGAGGAGGAGTCCATCCGCTTCTTGTGCGGCACCTTCCTGGCGCCGATCCGCTCGGCCAGCAGGGCTTCGAGCTCGTCGGTGTTGGTCAGGTTGCCGTTGTGGCACAGCGCCAGCGATCCGTCGCTGTGCGCTGCCAGCGTGGGCTGGGCATTGCCCCAGACACTCGCACCCGTGGTCGAGTAGCGCGTGTGGCCCACGGCCAGGTTGCCCTCGAGGCTGTTCAGGGTGGGCTCGTCGAAGACCTGGCTCACCAGGCCCATGTCCTTGAAGACCATGATGCGGCTGCCATTGCTCACTGCGATCCCGGCCGACTCCTGCCCGCGGTGCTGCAGGGCGAACAGGCCGAAGTAGGTGAGCTTGGCCACCTCCTGACCCGCGGCACTGACGCCGAAGACGCCGCAGTGGTCCTGCGGGTGGGGGTCATCAGGATTGAGTTCGTGGGTCAGCAGTCCATCCGGGCGAAGAGGCACGCCGCCACACTATCGCGGTCTGGGCCCTGGACTCGCCCCG
>NZ_JBHWOO010000144.1:0-18042 GCF_043424415.1 Luteococcus sp.
GTTGTGCCCGCCTGCACAGTCTGCGACTGCCCCACGGCAGCACGACCAGGCTCTCACCCCGACCGGGGTGAGAGCCTCGTCACGTGATGGGGCGGCGGGTCAGAAGACCGGCTTGCCGCCGGTGACCCCGAGCACGGTGCCGGAGACATAGCTGGCCTCGTCGCTGGCCAGGAAGACATAGGCGGCGGCCACCTCGACGGGGTGCCCGGCCCGGCCCAGGGGGGTGTCGGAGCCGAAGCCCTTGATCTTCTCGGGCGCCATGGTGGCGGGAATCAGCGGCGTCCAGATCGGTCCGGGCGCCACGGCATTGACGCGGATGCCCTTGGGTCCGAGCTGGCTGGCCAGGTTCACCACCAGGTTGTTCAGCGCGGCCTTGCTGGCGGCGTAGTCGAGCAGCGGTTCGGAGGGGGAGTAGGCCTGCACCGAGGTGGTGACGATCACCGAGCCGCCGTCGCTGAGCTCCTCCTCGGCGGCCTTGACCAGCCAGAAGGGGGAGAAGACATTGGTCTCGAAGGTCTGCTCGATCTGCCCGTCGGGGAAGTCCTGCAGCTCGGGGTGGGTCATCTGGTAGGCGGCATTGGCCACCAGGACGTCGATGCCGCCCATCTTCTCGACGGCCTTGGCCACCACCTTCTGGTTGGCCTTCGCGGTGCGCAGGTCTGCCTTGATGACGTGGCAGGTGCCACCCAACTCCTTGATGGTCTTCTTGGTGGCCTTGGCGTCCTCGGCCTCGTCGGGCAGGGCGACGATCGTCACGACGGCGCCCTCGTGGGCCATCGTGGTGGCCACGGCCCGGCCGATGCCCGAGTCGCCGCCGGTCACCAGGGCGCGCTTGGCGTCCAGGCGCCCGCGCGGGGTCCAGCTGCGCTCACCGTGGTCGGGTTGCGGGCTCATCTCCGCGGTGGCGCCGGGCCACTGCTGGGTCTGTTCGGGGATGCGGGTGAGCTTGGGGCGACGCTCGGGGCTGGGCACGGCTGGAGGGGTCGCCTGCGCCGCCTGGGCCTTCGCGCTGTTCTTCGCGGTCTGGGTCTTCTTGGGGCTGCTCATCCTCCCAGTCTGGTGCGGACGGGGTGCCGTGACGAGCAGAGAAGGCCCGGATTCACCCAGCGCGGAAGACGAGGTGCGGCCATGTCGCCGTGAATCGTTTACCTGCAGGACACTCCGGGCTATCCGAGTGGTCATCTGGGAATCGTTCGATGATTGGGACATCGGCTCGGGGGGGGATGGAGATGCTCGGTTCGCCGGACAACGGGGTGCCCGTGCTGCGCACGCGCGAGGCCCGGCGCCGCCAGCTGGTGGTGCCGATGGTCGTCGGGGCGCTGGTCTCGGTGCTGGTGCTCGCCCTGGCCTGGAACCGTGGCCGCGAGTCGCAGGTGCTGGGCGCCGGTTCGACGCTCGCAGCGCCGCTGGTGACCAGCTCCGCCAATGCCTACCGCTCCGCCTTCTCGGCCGACAATCCTCAGCGCCCCGACCAGACCGGTGGCGACTGGGTGCTCGACGGCTCCGGCATCGGCTACGAGCCGGTCGGCTCCCTGGGCGGCGTCATGCGCCTGGCCGACCCCGAGGTGGACTTCGCGATCAGCGACTACCCGGTGAGCGCCAAGACGCTCGACGAGCACGGCCTGGGCCAGTTCCCGGTGGCCATCGGCTCGCTGGCCCTGGTGCACCGCGTCGAGGTCGAGGGCAAGCAGCTGCGCCTGGACGCGCCGCTGGTGGCGCGCATCTTCCGCGGCGAGGTGACGCGCTGGAATGACCCGGCGGTGGCCAAGCTCAATCCCGGCCTGGCACTGCCGGACCAGCAGATCGTCCCGGTCCACCGGGGCGACGGCTCCGGCTCCACCCGCGCCTTCAGCGCCTGGCTGTCGTCCGGCGACGCCACCTGGAAGTCCGAGGTGGGTACCGGCCCTCAGCTGGAGTGGCCCGGCGGTGTCGGCCGCGCCGTCGAGAAGTCCGAGGGGGTCGTCGAGGCCGTGCGCGAGGTGCCCGGCGCCATCGGCTACGTCGAACCGGGCCAGGCCCGCGAGGCCGGGCTGTCGATGGCCCAGCTGCGCAATGGCGCCGGAGGATTCGTCGCCCCCGACCGGGCCGGCATGGCCGCCGCGCTGCAGGGCATGTCCTGGGATGGCGAGGGACAGTTCACGGGCCTGGCACCCCGCGCCGACGCGAAGGGTGCCTACCCGATCACCGTGCCCGTGATGGCGGTGCTCAAGCGCGAACCCCAGCAGGAGGCCGACGCCCGGCGTGCCCTGGGCTACCTGCGCTGGCTCGTTGACGACTACGACGCCGAGGCCCGCCAGATGGGCTTCCTGCCGCTGCCCGCCGACGGCGCGGCCCAGGTGCACGAGCACATCGCCAGGACCTTCACCTACGCCCGCTGATCCAGCAGGCGCCCCCACAGGCTGGACCGACCCATCCCCGACCGGAACGGACCCGACTGCAATGGAAGTTGACATCTTCAAGGAGATCCTGGTGCCCGTCGTGGGCGGCCTGGGGATCTTCCTGCTCGGCCTGGAGTTCATGGACACCGGCATCCAGGCGCTCAGCGTCAACAAGATGCGGGCCTGGCTCGCCAAGATCGCCGGCACCCCCGTCAAGGGCGTGATGGCCGGCACCGTGATCACCGGCGTGATCCAGTCCTCCACCGCCATGACGGTGATGACCGTCGGCCTGGTCAATGCCGGCGTGCTGAACCTGCGCTCCGCGATCAGCGTGATCATGGGCGCTAATGTGGGAACCACCCTCGGCAATGGACTGATCGCGCTGCCACTGGGCCCGATCGGCCTGCTCTTCAGCGGCATCTTTGCGTGCGTCTACTGCTTCGCGCGGCAGGACAAGACGCGCAACATCGCGCTGGCCTCGATGGGTTTCTCCCTGATCTTCTACGGCCTCAACCTGATGACCGGCGGCCTCAAGCCGCTGCGCAACATGCCCGAGGTGATGGCGGTCCTGCAGCGACTGGACTCCTCCAACATCGTCGACGTCGTCTCCTGTGCCCTGATCGCCGCCCTGATCACCGCGATGATCCACTCCTCCTCGGCCACCATCGGCATCGTGATGGGCTTGGGTGCCTCCGGCGTGCTGCCCTGGCAGACGGCCATCGCCTTCGCCATCGGCGCCGACCTGGGCACCACCGTCACCTCCTGGATCGCCTCGCTGAACCTGAGCAAGAACGCCAAGCGCACCACCTACGCCCACATCGCCTTCAACTTCATCGGCGTGCTCGTGGTGCTGATGCTCTTCTTCCCCGCCATCCGCGTGCTCGGCTGGGGCCTGGGCCTGTTCGGCATCGACCCCGCCGCCCCGACGGTGGTCGACGGCCAGCAGACCTTCCCGATGGTCCCGGTGGCCGTGGGTGTCTTCTCGATCATCTTCAACATCTTCAACGTGCTCATCATGTTCCCCTTCATCGGTACCTTCGAGCGGGTGCTCAGCAAGGTCGGGGTCGACGAGAACGTGCCGGAGGAGTACGCGGTGCCGCGCTTCCTCGACCCGAAGGCGGTCGACGACCACCCGCGCGCCGTCGCCGGCGTGCTGGCCGAGACCCGTCGCCAGCTGCAGGCCGGGACCGCCTTTCTCGACATCGCCCGTGGCCGCCCCGGGGCGCCGGTGGAGCTCGAGGAGCACGCCGAGGCCGTCGACTCGCTCTCCCGCGAGATCCGGGCCTACTGCGCCCACCTCTTCCGCGACGACCTGGACCGCGGCCAGAACGACCTGGTGGCCAGCCTGATCGAAGAGGTCGACTTCACCTCGGCCCTCAGCGAGCAGCTGCACCAGGTGGCCCGTCGCGCCGACCGCGAGGAGTTCAGCCCTGCCAGCCAGGTCTTCCTGGAGGAGAGCCTCGACGCCCTCGACGCCCACCTGCGGCGCATCGTCGCGGTGGACGATGCCTCGGCCGCGGTTCCGCAGGAGATGCGCGAGGAGAAGGACGTGCTGGAGCTGCGCGAGCGGATCGTCAGCTCCCCGTCGCTGCCGGCCGGTGAGCGTGGCGCCCTGGTGGCGCTGCTCGGCTCGGTGGAGCGCGCCCAGCAGCTGGTGGAGCGGATCGAGGTCGAGCGTGCCTCGGTGGACCGCGGCACGATCGGCGTGGTGGAGCCGGTGGCCAGCGCCTGAGCCCTTCGGCCAGCCCGAACGGCGGCCCGCCATCGTCACGCACGATGGCGGGCGCTTCTCATTGTTGGGCCCTGTTCGTGATTGGGCCCTGTTCGTGATTGGGCCTTGTTCGTGATTGGGCCTTGTTCGTCGTTGGGCCGGGCTGTTCGTGGTTGGGCCGGGCTGTCGTGGGCGGCGTCTACGCTTGCGCCATGGCGCGAGTGATGGCGGTCACCTTCGAGACCCACGGGCAGTTGCACTACCTCGATCCGGGGGAGCAGCAGTGGCAGGTGGGCGACATGGTGCTGCACCCCACCGAGCACGGGCCCGAGGTGGCACAGGTGGTGTGGGCGCCCGAATGGGTGGACAGCGAGAACCTCACCGACCTGCCCGTCGTGGCCGGACGGGCCACCGAGAAGGACCTGCGCCGCGACGAGCAGAACCGCCGCCACCGCGCCGAGGCCTTCGAGGTGGCCAGGGCGATGATCGCCGAGCACGAGCTGCCGATGAAGGTGGTGGCGGTGGACTGGATCGACCGCGGGCCGACCCCTGGGCTGCAGGTGGCGATCTACTTCACCGCCCCGGAACGCGTCGACTTCCGTTCACTGGTGGGAGACCTGGCCCGGGCCCTGAAGGCGCGCGTCGACCTGCGCCAGGTGGGTGGGCGTGACGCGGCCCGCCTGACCGGCGGCATCGGCAACTGTGGACGCGACCTGTGCTGCTCCACCTTCCTGACCGACTTCGAGCCGGTCGGCCTGAGCGTGGCCCGCGACCAGGGCCTCTCGACCAATCCGCTGGCCATCCAGGGCCAGTGCGGCAAGCTGATGTGCTGCCTCAAGTACGAGCACCCCCTCTACGTCGACTTCGCCCAGAAGGCCCCGGCGGTGGGGGACCGGGTCTCCAGCCCGATCGGCGAGGGCGTCGTGGTGGGCCACAACGTCCCCAGCCAGAGCGTCGCCGTGCGCAACCGCGACGGCGAGGTGGCGCGCTGCCCGCTGACCGAGGTGTGCCCCACCTCGAAGCGACGCAAGGAACGACACAAGGCCGTGCAGCGCCGCGAGGAGGGTCAGCAGGCATGAGGAGGCATCTGGTCGCCGCGGCCCTGGTGGCGCCGCTGTTGCTGGCCGCGTGCCAGCAGAAGCCGTCCATCCCCACGCCCGGGCCCGGCGCCAGCGCCCCGGCCTCCCCGTCATCGGCGGTGGCGGTGCCCTCGGGCAGCGCCACCGTGACGACCACCTCCAAGGACGTCGCCGGTTTCCAGCTCTCGGCCCATCGTCGCCAGGAGCAGTACACCTCGCCCGACCGCACCAGCGTCGCCTCGGATGCCACCCCGCCCGGCTTCGCCGCCCCGCCGCCCGGCCAGGGCCGTCAGCGCTACCTGGACCAGACGATCCGCTGGAGTGCCTGCGACGGCTTCGAGTGCGGCACCGTCCTGGTGCCGCTCGACTGGGACCGTCCCGACGGCCAGGCCATCACGCTGAAGATGAAGCGGCGCGTGGCCGACCAGAAGCGCACCGGCACCCTGTTCATCAACCCTGGCGGGCCGGGCGCCTCGGGCCAGCAGATGCTGGAGACCTTCGACTGGAACTCCTTCCCGCAGCGCGACGTGGTCGGCTGGGACCCGCGCGGCACCGGGGAGTCGACGCCGGTGGTGTGTGGCACGCCTGAGCAAACCGAGGCCTACCTGGCCTCGGAGAGCTCGCCCGACGACGCGCAGGAGTTCCAGGCCGCCGTCGCCCAGAACAAGCACTTCGCCGCCCAGTGCAGGCAGGGCTCCGGCGCGCTGCTCGACCACATCTCCACCATCGACACCGCCCGCGACCTGGACTACCTGCGATTCCTGGTGGGCGACGACACGCTCGACTACCTGGGCATCAGCTACGGCACCTACATCGGCGCCATGTATGCCGAGCTCTACCCGCAGCGGACCGGACGGATGGTGCTCGACAGCGCCGTCAACATCACCACCGACGACTCGGTGATCCAGGCGATGGGCTTCGACCTGGCGCTGCGCAACTACGCCACTTGGTGTGCCGAGCAGAAGTGCGAGCTGGGCAGCACCGCTGACGAGGTGATCGCCTCGGTCACCGGCATCTTCGACTCCCTGGACCAGGAGCCGCTGGAGGTCGAGGACCGCGAGCTCACCCAGGGGTTGGGCGTCACCGGTGCCGTCACCTACCTGTACACGGGCTCGTCGGGCTACACCCAGCTCACCCAGGCGCTGGTCTCGGCCCGCAACGGCAACGGCGAGCCCCTGCTGGCCACCGCCGACATCATGAACGGCCGCCAGAGCGACGGCAGCTATGACTCGATGACCTATGGCTTCCCCGGGGTGGGCTGCGTCGACGCCGAGGACCCGGGCATCGACGGCTCGGTCAAGGAGTTCGAGCAGGACAAGAAGAAGGCGCCGGTGCTGGCCCCCTACTTCGGGGTCAGTCTCACCTGCCCGGTGTGGTCGGCCAAGCCGTCGCCGCAGCTGGAGCTACGGGCCAGGGGTGCCGCGCCGATCCTGGTGCTGGGCGCCACCGGCGACCCGGCCACCCCCTATGAGCAGGCCGTCAGCATGGCCGAACAGCTGGAGCCCGGTGTCCTGCTCACCTGGAAGGGCGCCGGTCACTCCGCCTGGGACCTGGGCAATGCCTGCGTCAAGAGCGCCGTGCGCGACTTCGTCAACGACGGCACCGTGCCGCCGGACAAGAAGGTCTGCTGAGCCTGGGGCGGCTCGCCTGGCTGGGACCCGCCCCGAGACCGGCACTGGGCACGTCGAAAGCTGACCCCGCCCGTGCTGCAGCGGGTGCGGGGTCAGCGTGCGACGTGCGGAGTCGAGCCCAGGGGCTCCGAGTGGGTGGGGTGCGGGGTCAGGACTCCCGGTAGGGGTCGGGCAGGGCGACGAGGATCGTCTCCAGGTACTCCTCGATTCCCTCATGGCTGCCCTCGCGGCCCAGGCCCGACTGCTTGACGCCACCGAAGGGGGCGGCGGCATTGCTCAACAGGCCCTGGTTGACCGCCACCATGCCCACCTCGAGCTGTTCGGCGACCCGCAGCACCCGGTCCATGTCGCGGGTGAAGACGTAGCCGGCCAGACCCACCTCGCAGTCATTGGCGAGCTCCAGCGCCTCCTGCTCGGTGGTGAAGGTGGTGATCGGGGCTACGGGGCCGAAGACCTCCTCGCGCAGGATCTTCGCGTCGTGGCCGACACCGGTCAGCACGGTCGGCTCGTAGAACCAGCCCTCGCCGTCGACCTTCTTGCCACCCACCAGGGCCGTCGCGCCCTGGGCGAGTGCCGCATCCACCAGCTCCGCGACGCCATCGCGGGCATCCTCGCTGACCAGCGGGCCGACGGTGGTGTCCTGGTCGAGGCCATCACCCACCTTCAGCGTCTTGAACTTCTCGGCGAGCCTGCGGCCGAAGTCCTCGGCGACGTCGGCATGCACGATCAGCCGGTTGGCGGCGGTGCAGGCCTCGCCCATGTTGCGCATCTTGGCCAGGTAGGCGCCCTGGACGGCCTCGTCGAGGTCGGCATCGGCGAAGACCAGCAGCGGAGCATTGCCGCCCAGCTCCATCGAGGTGCGCAGCACCCCGTCGGCGGCCTGCTTGAGCAGCTGCTTGCCGACGCCGGTGGAGCCGGTGAACGACAGCTTGCGCAGCCGCGGATCGGCGATCAGCGCGTCGGTGGTCTCGTGCGAGGTGGAGGTGATGACATTCACCACACCCTTGGGCAGCCCGGCATCGGCCAGCACCTTGGCGAAGAGCAGGCTGGTCAGCGGGGTGAGGACGGCCGGGCGCAGCACGACGGTGCAGCCCGCGGCCAGCGCCGGGGCGATCTTGCGGGTGGCCATGGCTAGCGGGAAGTTCCACGGCGTGATGAACAGGCACGGGCCTACCGGGCGCTTGGTCACCAGCTGGCGCTGCGTGCCCTCGGGCGACGGGCGGTAGCGGCCGGCGATGCGGGGCGCCTCCTCGCTGAACCAGCGCAGGAACTCGGCCCCGTAGACCACCTCGCCCTTGGCCTCGGCATAGGGCTTGCCCATCTCCAGGGTCATCAGGCGGGCGAAGTCGTCGGTGCGCTCGATCACCAGCTCGAAGGCGCGGCGCAGCAGCTCGGCGCGCTCCCGGGCGGGGGTGCGGGCCCAGCCCTTCTGGGCAGTGGCGGCGGCGTCGAGGGCGCTGGTGGCGTCGGCGACCGATGCGTCGGCGATGGTGGCCAGCAGCTGGCCGTTGGCGGGATTGTGCACCTCGAGGGTGCCCTCGCCGCCGTCGCGCCACTCACCGTCGATGAACAGTGCGGTGGGAAGGTCGTGCGGCAGCTCGTGGGAGAGGGTCTGCGGCATGGGGATGCCTCTCTGTGCGTCGAAGGTGTGCTCCACCTCGATGGTAGGCACCGGCACGGACACTTCGGGGGTCTTCAGCCACCAGCTGCACCGGCGGGCGGCCGCGCCGGCCGGGGTTACTTGCCCCAGCCGGCCAGGAAGTCGTCCACCTCGGCCCGGGTGGGGGCGGTGGCCGGTCCGCGACGGGTCACCTTGAGCGCCGCTGCGGCATTGGCTCGGCGGGAGGACTCCACCCAGTCGCCGCTGAGCGCGTACTCGGCGCACAGCACGCCGGTGTGGCAGTCGCCCGCACCATTGGTGTCGACGGGCTTCTGCGGGAAGCCGGGCACGCGGTGGGTGGTGCCGTCCAGGTGCACGGCGCAGCCCTCGGAGCCGTCGCGCACGAGGGAGACGGCACCCTCGGGCAGGAAGTGGGAGCAGGCCTCGGCGGCCTCGGCCATGTCGCGCAGCATGGTCATCTGGTGGGCCTCGTCGGCATTGCTCGTCCACACGGTGGTGAGTGCCAGCATGCGAGTGCGCACCGGGACGGGCAGGGCGCTGAAGGCGGCACCCGGGTCGAGCACGACGTGGACGCCCTCGGGCAGGGTCTCGAGCCAGTCCAGCAAGGGGCGTCGGGTGCTGGCGACGGCCAGCGAGTAACCGGTGACGTTGACCAGGTCGCCCGGCTGCGGGGCGCTGGTGGCCAGGGACTCGACGCTGATCTGGCGTTCCGCGCCCAGGGTGGTGACGAAGGTGCGCTCGGCCGAAGGTTCGACCATGACGAAGCAGATACCGGTGTCGCTGTCGGTGATGGGCGGGGCGGAGAGGGTGATCTGTTCCTGGGCCATCACCTGGCGGATCAGGTCGCCATTGGGGCCGGTGCCGTGGGCGCCGGCGTGGACCGACTCGGCGCCGGTGCGGGCCGAGGCCACCAGGATGTTCGTGGCCCCGCCGGCATAGCGGGCATGGCTGGTGGCCATGGAGTTGTCGCCCCGCCACGGCAGTGCCGGGATCTCGACAACCTCGTCCACCAGGGCCTGGCCGGTGTGGATCACGCGTGCCATCGTCACTCCTTCGTCGTTCGCGCCAGACTACTGTGAGCCCATGGCCAGCTTCGACGACCTCGAGTTCTACCCCGGCGACCCGATCTTCGGGCTCAACGACCTGTTCCGCGCCGACACCCGGCCGAGCAAGGTGAACCTGGGCGTCGGTGTCTACCTCGACGAGCTGGGCCGCCTGCCCCTGCCCCGGGCGGTGGCGACGGCCGAGCAGCGGCTGGCCGAGCAGCCGGCGCCGCGCGGCTACCTGCCGATGGCCGGCGACCCGGAGCTGCTGCCGCTGGTGCAGGAGCTGGTCTTCGGTGCTGGATCTCTTCCCCTGCAGGAGAAGCGCGTGGCCTCGGTACAGACGCTGGGCGGCTCTGGTGCCCTGAAGGAGGGCGCCGACTTCCTGCACGGCCTGCTCGGTGCCTCGACGGTGGCGCTGAGTGACCCGTCCTGGGCGAACCACTCCGCGATCTTCGGCGGTGCCGGCTATGAGGTGACCAGCTACCGCTACCACGATGCCGCCGGTCACCGGGTGGACGTCGACGGGATGCTGGCCGACCTGGCGGCGCTGCAGCCCGGCACCGTCGTGGTGCTGCATGCCTGCTGCCACAACCCGACCGGGCACGACCTGACCGGCGACGAGTGGGTGCGCGTCGCCGAGGCGGTGGAGCAGTCGGGGGCCGTGGCCTTCCTCGACATGGCCTACCAGGGCTTCTCGCACGGGCTGGAGGCCGACCGGGGGGCGGTGGAGGCCTTCGTCGCCAGCGGCCAGCGCTTCTTCGTCGGCAACTCCTTCAGCAAGAACCTGGGCCTCTACGGGGAGCGGGTCGGTGCGCTGCACGTCGTCTGCCGCGACGAGCAGGAGTCCGCGACGGTGCTCTCCCAGCTGGCGCGGGTGGTGCGCACCAACTACTCCTGCCCGCCCGTGCACGGCGCGGCGATCGTGAAGATGGTGCTGGGCGATGCCGAGCTGCGCGCCAGCTGGACCACCGAGCTCGACGCCATGCGCTCGCGGATCCGCGGGATGCGCGAGCAGCTGGTGGCTGGGCTGGCCGAGCGCGGCGTCGACTTCGGCTTCGTCGCCGAGCAGGCCGGCATGTTCAGCTACTGCGGCCTCTCGGTGGAGCAGATGCACCGGCTTCGCACCGAACACGGCGTCTACGGCACCGACGACGGCCGCATCTGCGTCGCCGGCCTCAACCAGGACAACCTGGACACGGTGGTGGCGGCGATCGCTGCGGTGGTGGGCAACGCTTACTGAGCCTGAGTCTGGCCCCTGAGCTTGCGTCCCCCGGCCCCTGAGCTTGTCGAAGGGGTCTGTCCTTGGGCTTGCCGAGGAGGTGGCTTCGACAGGCTCAGCCACCGTGGGCTTTGGCCCCTGAGCTTGCACCCCACACGGCCCCTGAGCTTGTCGAAGGGGCTACTGCTCGGCCGAGGCCAGCTCGTCCAAGGCATCCCACCAACCATTGCGCACCAGTGTCTTCACCCACACGCTGCCCCAGGTGTTGAGCCCGTTGTCCTCGGCGAAGCGCAAAAGGTCCTTGTCGATCTCCTTGGGCACCATGTCGAAGGCGCCATTGCGCGGGTTGAGGCGATGGATCCGGGCGTGGGCCTGCTCGTCGACGGCCCGCCACCAACGACGCGCGTAGGTGGTGCCGACGAGGGTGGCGAGCTGCCGATCGGTGATGTTCCCCTCGGTCTCGACGGCCCGGTGGTAGGCGGCCTGGTCGATGCCCCACAGGTTCGGCAGGGGCGGCTCGGTGGTCTGGCCCGGCTGGGGCATGGGGCGGGGTAGGTGCCTGGCCGTCTTGGCGATCACCGCTGGGCTGGGGACAGGGCTGGGCGGCGCGGCGGGCGCGGGCTCTGGTGACGTCGGGGCGGTGGCCGGGGGTTCCGGTGCGGTGTCGGCGGTGGGGGCTTCGGGCGTGGCGGTTTGGGTGGCGTGGGCGATGGCCTGCACGATCTGACCGGCCGGCGTGATCAGGGGACGTAGTTCGTCCAAGTTGATGGTGCGGTGGCTGTCGGTCAACGTGACCAATTCCCGCGAGACCGTCGGTGCCGAGTCGGGGGCCTCGATCGACCACACCTCCACGTGCAGGCCGAGGTCCTCGGCAGCCTCCACGCCCGGCACCATGTCCTCGTCTCCGCTGAGCAGCACGAACCGGTCCACCTGCCGCTGGTGGGCAATCGTGACCATGTCCGCGACGAGGCGGGTGTCGACGGCCTTCTGGGTGAGCACGCCGTTGCGGTGCACCAGCCGACCCTCGACCAGTCGCACGCCCGGCACGGCGGACATGCCGAGGGCGCGTGGGTTGGTGATGCGCCGGGCCGGGTCCGCGGCGTCGTACCAGCGGATGCGCAGCACCGGGCCGACCGCCTCCTCGATCCGCGTCCGCAGGAGAGTCGCCAGCTCTTCGTAGGAGACGACCAGCTGCTCCAGCGACGAGACGCCGTGCACCGTCGCCATCGTGTGCCAGATGTAGCCGGCGTCGACGAAGACCATCACCTGGTCGGCCATGCTTGCCTCCTTGAAAGCGCTTGTTGCAAGGCTATCCGTGATGATGAAGCGGTGTCAGTCGGGGGCTTCTGGCATGGGTGGCCCGGTGAGAGCCGTGAGGTGGCAGCCCGCGCGCCACGCATTGTCCACGCCCGGAGAACGCCGGTTTCGCATCCGTGGCACCACTGCCGCTATAGTTGCGGAGTCCGGTTGCCCGGACGCGCCGCCCTAGCTCAGTTGGTAGAGCAACGCACTCGTAATGCGTAGGTCAGGGGTTCGACTCCCCTGGGCGGCTCCGCCAAAGCCCCTCGTCAGAGGGGCTTTTTGCTTGTCCCTGGCAGAGGAACGCCCGCTGATTCTGACGTTTGCAGCCTAAGTTGCAGCCTAACTGTCATCAGAATCGACGGGCCTCGAATCCCGTGGTCCCGTCAGGCGCTCACGCGGAACCTCCACCAGTCCGTCGGGCGCGGTCCGGCTGTTGCTTCCAATAGGCGTCGGAAGTCGTCGCGAGTGCGCGCGAGGTCGACGCGATGTCCGGCGGCTGTGTCGAGCAGACGGTCCACGTCCCAAGTGACGGTCACGCCGTAGCGGCCCTGGTAGAGGAGCACACGCTCGAACTCGAAGCGGTCGTCGTAGTCCCGCAGGATGTAGCCGATGAGCTGGGCGACTGCCTCCTTCTTGAGCACCGAAGGGCCACCGGGTCGGCGCGGTCCGTTGGTCTTGATCTCCACCAATGTCCTGTCGGCGAGCAGGTCCAGCGACGCCAAACAGGTGAGCGGATTGTTGAGGGGTTTCGGGAAGTCGAAGACATTGGCGGCGACGGTGCCGCACGCCGCGATAGTCGGAACGAAGTCTTCCTGGGCAATGGCGACCAGCGCCGAGAGTTCGGCCAACTCCTGAGCCGTGCCCAGGTCCAGGAGGGTGCGCGGGCTGCGGGGCAGTTCGGAGAGGCGCGGATCGGCATGAGGCGAACTCGCGTGCCGACGGTCGACCAGCCGCGCGAGTCCCAGGCATGCCCGCAGAAAATCCGGCTCCGTGGCCGTGGCGGGGTCGAGCCGCTCAATGAAGCTGGCGAAACGCCTGGTGTTGGGAGTCCGCAGGCGGAACACCAATGAACGTGCCTCGTCCCGGAACCCGTCGGGGCAGGTCAGCGCCGTTGTAACCAGGCCGAAGGCAGTCCCAACGAAGTGCCCGGTGGGAGTCTCGGACGGCACGCGCAGCATGTGGGGCGACGCGATGCGCTTGTACTCGGCGACGATGGCGGACATGTCGGGGAAGCGGTCTTCGAGGAAGGCGCGAAGGCCGCTCTCGTTGGGCTCGTTGACCGGGCTCTTGGCAACCGTGGCGATCGTTGACGAGCAGTCATAGGCGATGTTCGGGTAGGTCGTCAGCACGTCTTCCCAATCGTGAACGGGGGAGGGCAGCCGGTCGGGATTGATGTGGCGGATGTGGTTGGGCCAGGGGCTCATGCTTCGTTCTCCTTGTGTGTCGGGCCGGAGCAGGCGCTCCTAATCCCTGTAGACGGCCGAGCAGGGGTGCTTCTGGACACTTCGTCGGCGAATGTGCTGGTTCTCACACCTGACGGTCAGGCCCGCGCCCGGCTCCGTTGGCGGGCAGTGGCGGCCTCGTCAGGACAGCTCGGGATCGGAGGCCCACAAGGCCTCGCCCATCACGTCGGCCGCATCCCGTGAGACGTTCGGGGCGACGTGGCTGTAGGTGTTCATGGTCAGGCTGATCTGGGAGTGGCCCAGGGTTTCCATCACGACGCGGGCCTGGACGCCACGGGTGAGCATGTTCGACGCGGCGGTGTGCCGCAGGTCGTGCAGACGGATCTCAGGCAGGCCGGCCTGAGCGACGAGGGTCTTGAAGGTCCGGTAGTCGTTGCGGGGTGAGTAGGGGGTTCCGTGCGATGTGGTGAAGACCAGGCCCGTTTCGATCCACGAGTCGCCGGCGGTCTGGCGCTGGACCTCCTGGTCTTCGCGGTGCTTCTCCAGCGAGGTGACGACGTGGTCGGGAAGTGCCACTGTCCGGCGGGACTGGGCCGTCTTCGGTTCGACGAGGCGCAGGCCCGCGCCCGGCTGGTACTGCAAAGCCTTGCTGATGCGGAGGGTGCGGCCTTCGAAGTCGATGTCCGACCACGAAAGGCCCAGCACCTCGCCCTGGCGCATCCCGAGGGCAACGCCGAGCTGCCAGCGGGCAGCCATCGGCCGGTTCTCGACGAAGGTCAGGAAAGACTTCGTCTCGTCGAGGCTCCACGGTGTGATCTCGGCCCGCCTGATAGATGGCGGGTCGACGGACAGCACGGGGTTCGTCGGGATGATCTTCCATCGCACAGCTACCGTGAGAGCCCGCCGGAGGAGTGCGTGCAGCCGCCGCACGCTGCCAGCCGCCAGGCGCTTTAGCATCGTCCGGTAGAAGTCGGAGATGTGCTGCGGCGTGAGCTTGTCGAGCTTCACCCGTCCCAGATTCGGAACGATGTACAGACGAGTTTCCTGTCGGTAGCGGTTGAGCGTCGACGGGCGGACGGTGGGAGCAGCGACCTCGTCGAGGTAGCGATTCATCCAGGCTTCCAGCGTCGGGACGCGCCCAGGGATGATGCGGCCCTCTTCGGCGAGCCGCGTCAGCTCACGGATCTTCTGCTGTGCTTCGGCTTTCGTTCGAGCAGAGACGTACTTGCGGTGGCGCGTGCCGTCCTTCCATCCGAAGTCGACCGCCCCGCGCCAGGTGCCGGTCTCGGTCTTGTAGACGGCTCCCTCGCCCCGTCCGCGGCGCTGGCGACTCATGCTGCCAGCGAGGCAGATTCGGCCACGAAGCGGTGCAGCTCGGCGACGGCGATACGACGGGAGCGGCCCATCTTCACGGACGCGAGCTGTCCGGAGTAGATGAGTTCGTAGACACGGTTGCGGCAGACTCCGAGCATCTCGGCGGCCTCGGCAACGGTGACCATCAGCTTTTCCATGGTGATTCCTTTCCTGTGGGTGGGGTGATCTGGTGAGGCGGCGGCTACGGCGGAATTGCTGAATTGTCGTGATTGGCCTTGCCGGAGCAGTTCAGGGCCTTGGCGTGCTGGTATTCGGCACGCCAGCGGTGGCGTTCGGCGATGGTCGCCAGGACGGTGCGGACGTAGAGGCCGGGGGTGTTTTCGACCGGATGCCACTCGTAGCGGGGCTTGCCGTCGTCGGCCTGGACTTCGGCGCTGATGCGTTCGATGTCGGGTGCGGTGATGCCGGCCTGCTGGAGGGCTTCGCGGACGACAGCGGCACGGTCGGCCTTGTGGCGCTTGAGGGTCTTGCCGGACCACTTGCGGCTCACGAGGCAACGACGTCCACCGAGGCCGAGGTGTTCGCGGTCGTGATGCTTCTTGGGGCAGGCGCCGGGCGCCAGGCCGTCGTGGGCGCCGTCGGGCTGGATGCCGTAGCGCAGCCAGTTGGAGCACTGCTCCGAGCAGGGCACCCAGCGCAGCTCAGCGTGCAGGCGGTCGATGTGGGCTTCATAGGCGGCGTCAGTGTCATCGTCGCCGGTGAAGGGTTCGGCAATGGACTTGTTGAGGTATTTGACCAGGTATCGCACCGCGCGGTCGGCGTCGGGTGAGGGGGCAACGATGCCCTTGATGTCGATCTGGGTGCCGAAGCGCATGACGTGGGCGGGCTTGGCGTAGGGGTCGGAGTCTAGGGCGTCCATGGCCTGGTCCCAGGTGGGCAGCAGTTCCCCGGTCTGCGGGTCGGCGTAGTCGGTGCCGGTCCAGACCGGAGGATTCTCGACAGGGAAAACCACCCTGTCGAACCGAGGCCACCACACAGTCAGGTAGACGGCGCGGGTGACCTGCCGAAGCACCTGGCGCGGAATGGCTCCGCGGATGGCGGCGTGCAGGTGCGGGGCCAGTCGCTTCTGCGGTTCGACGGCGCTGAAGTACTGCACGTCGTATCCGGCGCAGCGGCGAAGTGCCTTCCAGAACTGGTCGACCAGGCGCGGGAAGAAGATCGCGTCCAGCGCGGCGCGTCGGTAGTCGTAGTGCGTCGGGTCGGCCGGTATGCCGGTGCGGGGGATGATCTGGCCGTAGCTGGGCAGGGTGAGCGTGAGGAACATCGACGGTCGGTATTCGCGGCCGTCGGGGGCCTGAAAGGTGGCGCCGACGGTGCGGGCGTCCATGGGCACCTTGGGCAGGTTGGGCATGCCCTGGCGTCGCTTGGTGGACCGCACGCGACGGCTCGGGCCGGTGGCGGGGTTGGTGACGACGACGGGCGGGCGGGGCGGTTCTTCGGTGAGGTGCCAGCCTTCGCGGCACTGGTGCATGCGTAGCGCGCGGGCCTTCTGCGCGCAGGCGGGGCACCTGGATTCGAGGGTGGCGCCGCAGGCCATGGCGATGGTCTGGTCCTGGCTGGTAGCGCGGTCGTGAACGCGGCGGATCACGGGGCGACGGCACACGCCGTGGCTATCGGCCATTTCTGCGGCCATCGCCGCCGTGATCTTCGGGGTCATGCTGCTTCACTCCCTTCTGCGCGGGTGCGGGTACGGCGGGTGGGCTTGGGTTCGATGTCGGGCACGACGATCGGCAGCCGGTGCGGGGCGGGGAACAGTTCGGCGGCTTCGCGGATCTGTTCGTCGGGGACGTAGGCGGCGCGGACGCGGGTGACCTGGCCGTTGTCGGCGAGGACGTAGCCGACGCCGGGCTGGCTCTTGGGGATGTTCTCGCAGCGGGCACCGGCGCGGACGGCGTCGTGGCTGAGCATCATGGCGCCTTCCTCAGCGCTGTCGAGGCGCAGGGCGATGGACTGGGGGAACAGGTTGCGCATCTTGAGGACCTCCTTGCGGGGGTCCTGCAGGAAGCCGAAGACGTAGAACCCGACGGCACGGCCCTGGGTGAGCAGGATCGCCAGGGCAGCTTCGGCGCGGCGCAGGAGGTCGCGGTCGGTCTGGTAGGCGACGAGGTTGGCGAGCTCGTCGATGATGATCATCACCATGGGTTCATCGACCGTGGCGTGGTGCATGCGGCTGATCCCGGCCATGCGCTTGGCGCGGTCCTTGCACTGCTGGGCGGCCTCTTCCAGCAGGACGACAGCTTCGGGCATCTCGGTGGCGTAGCGGGTGAACATCGGCAGGCCGAGGGACAGTTCCATACCGCCCTTGAGGTCGATGCCCTGGAGCTGGACGAGGCCGGCGGCCACGTTGGGGCCCTGGGAGACGATGGTCTGCCACATGACTGAGCCCTTGCCCGCGCCGGTCGCGCCGGCGGTGAGGGTGGAGATGCGCAAGTCGAGGTTCCACGGGTTGCCGTCCTCGTCGAAGCCGAGCTGGGCCGTGTCGGTGGAGATCGCGACCTCATTGGCGGGCAGTTCGAGCTTGCTGGTCTCGGCGAGGGCGTCGTCGAAGCTGAACACGATGGCCAGGCCGGTGCGGTGGTCGTCGGTGATGCAGCGGGCCCGCAGGGCACCGGTTGCGGTGCGGAGCTTCTCCAAGGCGGCTTCCCAGTCGTCGATGGTCTGCCCCAGGAGCATTCCGGGGCGGACTACGAGCTGGCGGAGCTCGTTGAACTCCAGCCCGTAGAGCGGCGGCACCACGATCTCGCCCGAGCCGTCCAGCGACTTGCGAGACAGGCCCGCCGATTCCATGTAGGCAGGCCACCGCTTGTCGAAGTGGCGAAGGGCCTTGCGATCAGCGCGAGGCGAGGTGAGGTAACGGACCAGACGGTCGATGTCGTCCCAGGGCATCCACGCGCTCATCCATGCGAAGCAGATGGCGCACGCCGCGAGGAGGGTGGTGCCGAGGTAGAAGTCCAGCCAGGCGAACCTGTTGTTGACGAGGAAGTAGGCCGGCCACATCGCCCACAGCGGCCCGAGGAAGAACAGCGTGAGCCGCCAATGCCTGATGAACGGCACCGTCGCCATGATGATCCAGTACGGCACATCATGCGCAAAGAAGTTGTAGGTGCGCATGGTCAGGCAGCCTTGGTTTCGCGCGGCTGGCTCTTCGGCGCCGACATGCCCGTGGCACGCAGCGAGTACGCGATCTTTGCCCGACCGTTTCCCGTCTCCTTAATGTACGGGGTGACGGTCAGCCCTTCGAGGTAGACGGGCCGGATCGGTGCACCCGGCATCGCGTC
>NZ_JBHWOO010000145.1:0-6768 GCF_043424415.1 Luteococcus sp.
CCATCCACCGCGCCCAAGGCTCCACCGTGGATACCACCCACGCCGTCATCGACACTGGCGTCGACCGGGCCGGCCTGTACGTCGCCATGACCCGAGGCAAGAAAGAAAACCGCGTCTACGCGGTGTGCGAACCTGACCTGGATCTGGCTGCCGAGGACGGGCACATGCACTCGGCCGGCGATAGTCCCGCACCCACCGCACTCGAGGTGCTGTCCACCGTTTTGGCCCGTGACACCCGGCACACCTCAGCGGTCGAAGCCCTGCGGCAGGAGTACACCGACGCCACCGACCCGCAGCGCGTGGAAGCGCTGTACCGCCACGGCGCGGACCTTGCCGCCACTGCCTTCACCGCAGCCACCCTGCCCGAGTACATCGACGCTCTCCCGCGGGCTTACGCCCACCAGATTGATGCTGATCCCGAGCTGCGCACCGAGATTGCGCACGCCTGGACCGAAGCGGCACTGGCAGGCCTGGACCCCCGAGAAATGTGGGCCCAGGCCACCGACACCCTCGACACCGCGAAATCCGCTGGCGCAGTCATCGCCCACCGAATCCGACACGTGACCCGCGAGGTCGGTGAGAAGCTCGAACTGCCCATTCCCCCACCAGAAACCACCACCGGTGACCCGGAACTGGCCACGTGGCTGACCGACACTCGCCACACGCTCACCACCGCGCCGGCCGAGTCTCCTGCCGCCACCGTGAGCGACTTCACCACGTCCTACCTCGCCCACCGAGCCGCCGAACGAGAGCACGGCCCGGACACCCACACGGCAAGCCCATCGGCGTGGGGGCCTGTCACCGACTCCTCCCCCGACCTGTGGTGACAGCCCTGTTGTGAGCCGGCGGCCATCTGAGATGTCAGGCAGCAGTGGCGGCCCACTGGTGGGGTCGGCCAGTACGTCAGGGGCGGGAATGGGCTGCGCTGGCCGCGGCAATCAGCCTCTCGGTACGGTGCGAGCATCTCGCCAAGGGTTAGGCGTGGCCAGATTCTTTGAATAGATGGGTGCGCGAGGTGGCGTCCCAGGTCAACATTCCCAGCTCGTGCAGCACCTTCAGGGACGCCAGCACGTCGCTAGCACTGGCTTGGTCATCGCCAACGAGATCGAGCGGCGTGATCGAGTGCGCGGCTCCGTCAACATCACGCAGATGCAGCGGGTGCGACAGCAGCATCTCCAGCAGCACCTCCTCAGTCAGGGACGGCACCACCTTTTGGATCGTTGCCACGACCTCGGACATCTGCCAGGCCGGGTACGGCAACGGCAAGTACAGCGCTTGAGACGGCGCTACCGTCGACGTTGTCGACGCTCGGGGGTCCACCCGGTTTCGGGACCGAGTGTTCTTGGTCTTTCTGCCTTTCGATTTAGGCATGTGCTCCCTTGGTGGTGGTTATCGTAATCAACAACCACTAGATGCTACTCATAGTCTGTAGACCGATAGTGTTCATCGGGTGAATGTGAAGGCATGCTTTGCGATGCCGACCTGCTCACCCAGTTCGGCACCCGTGTCCGCACCGCACGCGCAGGTACCGGACTGTCACAAGAGGCGTTGGCGGAAGCGTGCGGTCTACACCGCACCTACGTTGGCTCGGTCGAACGCGGTGAACGCAACGTCGGACTGCTGAACCTGCTCAGCCTTGCCGCCGCGCTGCGCGTCGATCCCGCCCACCTAGTAGAAGGCCTGCACCGCCCGCCTGCTCCCTGACCACACGTGCGTTGGCGCGCGTTCAGGCGACTTTGCTGGCAGTGGTGATCAGTTCCCACCGGACCGACACCGCCACCTCCGATCCGGCCGAAGCTCCAGCCGGCACCGACTACGCCCCTAGCGTCTTCGCTGTGTTGTTCCTTGGCCACCGAGCCGCAGAACACCAACACGACACCCACACCGCGGAACAGGAACCCATCGTCTTCTCCCCTGCCCTGTGGTGAGCGTCCCTCTAAGCCACGACCTCTGGCCAGGATCAGGCTGCGGCGCTCGACCACTGGTGAGGGGCGGCCAGCACATCTGGGGCGGGCAGGGCAGCACGGGCCGCGGCAACCAGCTCCCACCAGCTTGCCGGGTCAGCCTCCCGATGCCGGTCTTGAGCAGCCATTGCGGCCCCCCACGTGGTTGCTTCCACCGGCGGGCCGGTGGCTGTTGCTCCGTAGGCCAGCGCAATGTCGACCGGGTGGACCTGCTCGGCCTCACCGGGAGTCGGGAAGTGGCCCCACTCCCCTAGCGCGTCGGATTGATCTTGCTGGTAGCGGGTGGTGAACCACCACACAAATACCGCCGACTGCAACCGGTACAACCGCATCCGATCTGCATGCGCTCCCGTCACCCCAGCTAGCGCCGCTGCCCGGGCTAACCGGGAGCGGCCCTGGTAGACGCGCCCGTTCGAGGTGCACAAGCCGTACGCCTGGAGTGCGCCAAGCTTGCTGCGCACCGTTGCCGCGCAGATCCCAAGACGAGCGGCGATCTGCCGCACCGGCAGGCGCTGCGTGCGCAGCAGATCCCACACCCGCAAGCCGAGCACCCCTAGCGAACGGGCATGCCAGATGTCCGCGCGGGCGGATTCCAGCTCTGCTCGCAGCCGCTGCTCAAGGGCTGGGGAAAATACTGCGCCACTTCTTGTCTCCCCGCCCCCGTGCGCTACCAGCCTCCAGGTCGCGGCCCACGGGCCCACCGCCCGCTGGGTGCGCCGGATCCAGCCGCGGTCGGTCAGGTCTTTAAGCCGGTCTGCGACGGTGTCTCGGGCCAGGCCCGCTGCCAAGGCCCAATCTCTTTCGGAGAAATGGACTTCTTCAGTGGCGGCATCGAGGGTGCGGGCGGCTAGGGCGAGCAGGACCAGGCGTGCCTGGGACCCGGTTTTTCCCTGCCACTGCTGCGGTTTGCTGTCCATTCGGGTTAACAGGTCTGCGACGGTCTGTTCCACGGTGTGCCGGGCTGGGCTGGTGGTGCAGGTGGCGGGGCCGGTGTAGCTGGCCGCGGTGACGGCTTTGGTCCACTGACGTGCGAGCTCCTGCTCGGCGTCCAGGCGCGGGGTCCGGCCGACTGCTGTGCGGTGGGTGCGCAGGAACTCCAGACCCGGCCACTGCGCCGTGAATGCTGCCTCGGCGAGGTCTCGGTGTTGCATACGGGCATGTGCGCAGGCCAGCAGGATGGACCACCCAATCGCTGAGGCATCTGTGCCGGCAGCGATCGGGGTGTCGGCGAGAGCGCGAATCCTGGCGGCGAGCGGTCGGCGTGGGCCGGCCAGGTACGGACGCCCCTGGATATCAACATGCACCGGCCGGGTCGTCACCTGCGGATGCGGCCCTGAAATGGGACTCGGACGCGTGTCGAGGTGTTCGGTAACCCGATGTAAGGCTCGAAGAGATGCGGGGCGAATGTCGGTGCTACTGAGAGGGACCGAGGCTCCGCCGGAGCGGTGGGGCGAGCCCGGAGCGCGAACGCAGCCGGTGCGAGGGTTTGCCAGAGGTCCGCGGTCAAGTGAAGGCCAGGCGGCGGCGAATGCGTCCACTAGTGGTGCGAGCCGGGCCGGTGAGATCGCGGCACTGAGGCGGATCCACACGTGGTATCCCCCACCGGGCCCGGATGAGCACACCAGATGTTCGACCCCGGTGGCGCTCAAAGCGGAGGTGCAGTTGGCGAGGTCTGCGGTGGCGGTTGAGCCGGCGTGATGGGCGTCAAAGTCCAGAGCAAGCAGGCGAAAGCGGCCGGCGTCATCGGTCAAATGCAGCGCATATGGCACATCCGGGCCGGGGGCGCCGTCGGTGAAGCGTCGAGTTGTCGAGAAGGTGTGCGCTTTGCGTGGATCGACACGCACATACGGGCGCGGACTCCACGCACTCGCCACTGATTCCCACCACGTGTTGGCCTGATGGGATGCGGTTTTTCTGGTATCAGAATAGGACACGCCGTCCGGAACGAGTGGACCGTCCGGAAGGTATGACCTACCCTGAGAGGTGCCTGGAAGCACAGCTCTCCTAAATGGTGAGCAACCCCGAGTTCGAGCGCCAACTCAAACTCTTGACTTTCGATCCCGGTCCACCGGTCAGTGGGCCGGGATCAGTCATTTTGCGGATTGCATGATCTTTAGTTGTCAGTCACAGATCTGACTACTTCACGCTGGGATCGCCTCCTGGTCGTCAAAATTCGACACGGCTTCGGGCATGCCGAGGTGTGTCGCAGCGACTTCGGCTACATACTGGTTCATGGAGATGCCACGTGCTTTGGCTTCACGTCGAAGCGCGTCGTAAACATCCGAAGGTACGCGGACCGTCATGCGTGTCCGCTCCCCTAGGGCTGGTCTGCCCGGCCCAGAACGTGTGGTCGCCATGACGTCAAAATTCGCATGCCTGACGTCAGAAATGGGTGCGACACGCTCACGACGTCAAAAATGACGGTAGATAGTGCGTGGGACGGCAGGCTGAAGTTCAGGAGTCAGTCGATCGTGGGTCGGCGGCCCGCCATCCTCGCTTGAAACTCGAGTTTGGCATTGGTCTGAGAGCATCGACCAGAACCAGCGCCATTCGGAGGGCGCTAGTGGGCGCCGGCGCCCGATCCGATGCTGCTCAAGACTGTTGATTCCTGATCAGCAGTCTCGAGACTCCAAGTACTCGACGATTGCGATGTCGGTGATAGATGCGATGCTTATAGAGCGGTCGCCTGTCTCGTAGCGAAGCTTGTCGACAGCGCGGAGTAGCCGCGCTTTCGTTGATGGGCGCAGCCGGACATTGTGCTGCTCCGTCAGTCGCTCCTCCCCTCGCCCAGCTGGCTGGGTTGGCTGTGGGGAGGGAAGCGGCACGGCAGCGGCCGGTGTGGTGGCCGGGGTAGGCCGCTCTGGCAAGTCTGCTGCGGGGTGGGCAGCTCGTCGGATTGCGGGTTCACGCTGGACGCTCATGCTGCGTTTCCTTCGAAGTCGATCGCCAGCTCGGAAAGTAGATCTGTGTAAGCCACCTGGAGAGCCAATGCCTTGCCGCCAGTAAACTTGTGGATCGGCGTGTGAGTGCTATGTGCGTCCTGTCGGGCGGTAAGTTCCGGAATGGCGGTCTTCGCGACCAGTTCTCCGTAAGTGCTACGCAACTCGCGTTCGCGGAATTGGTGCTCCCCGGTGGCCCGTTTACGGCTAAGGACGATTTTTTCCATTACGAGCCGGGGGTTCGGTCGTCTCTGAACATTGCGGATCGTTTCCTGAAGGTTCTCGATCCCCCGGACGCTGTCGATGGTCGGCTCGGTCACAGCAATGACCCCGTCGACTGCGCACAGCACGGCAAAGAGCAACTTCCCCAGTGACGGTGGACAATCGAAGAGGACCGCGTCGTAGGGCGAGAGGTCGAGCCCCTCGAATGCGATGTCGAGGCGGAAGATCAAATCGTTGGCGCCGTCTGATTCGATGTTGGCTAGTGCTTCGTTGGACGGGATGAGGTCAACCCTGTCCCATGGAGTTGCGATGACGGCGTCGGCCGCAGATCCCGAAGCTGTTCGGTTCATGAGGTCGAACGTGGTCATCATGCCGTCCGTGATTTCGACACCGAGTCCCGTGGTGGAGTTCCCTTGGGGATCGACGTCCACAATCAGAACGTTGCGCCCTTGAGCGCTCAGCGCACTAGCCAGCCCGAGCGTCGTTGCAGTTTTGCCGACGCCGCCCTTCTGATTACAGAGCGCTAACTTTCGGATCATGTACGTTCCTCTCGAAGTGGATGCCAGCCAGAGGTAGCCGCTAGTTTGGCTGGCCATGTATGTGCACTGAGGTACTCGTTGGTAGCTAGTGCTGCATCTCTAGCTACGTTACCTCTCATAGTTATCTGTGCAACGGAAACTCGCAAAGCGCACGTAACTATACGTGCCAGGCTAGCTAGCAGTGCTAGCAATGCGCGCATTGCTACAGTAGCTAACTGCGGCTCGACTGACAGTCCTCCACCACGGCGAAGGCCACGGAAATGCGCATACCAGCACTAACCGCGATTGATTGGGTCTGGTGTCATTGATGATGGCGGTTGCCGGCAGCGTGATGGTGGGGGTGTGGACGTTCGCCGTGTTGATGGTCGTGCTGGTCAGAGCTGCCGTCCCGCCTCGGCACGCCGCGCAGAATCGCGAGGGCTTCTCGTGGTTCTGGGTGTTCTTCCCGATGGCGGTGCTCTTGGTGGCCGGGTCGCTCCACATGTGGCTACCGGGGATCAGTGCGGCCAGTGCCTGGACGATGTACATGTCGCTGGCGGACCGGGGCAGCGGCCTACAGTTTTTGAGTGACGAGCAGCTGTGGCAGCTCCAAGCTTTTCTGCTGGGGCGGTGGATCCTGCCAATCGCCGCGCTAGTCCTGGTGGGACTGTCAGTGTGGTCGTGGCGCCGCGGACACATCTGAGTAGCGACCTAGTGACGCCGTGGGGGAGTGAGACGGGGTGCGGATTGTCGGAACGCGTCTTATCGGCGCCGGCGGGTAGTGCGTCCCCGAACGCTCGGCGGCGACTTGGCGTGGGACGGGGTCACTTGTAGACGTCGCCGCGGTGCCCAATGCGCAGCACGAGCACAACGAGGGCGTCGTCTTCGATGTCGTAGATGATGCGGTAGTTGCCGACGCGGATGCGGAGTTCACCGTCTCCTCCGGAGAGCTGAATGGCGCCGGGCGGTCGCGGAGCCGCCGCTAGCGCTTCGATGGCTTGGACGATTCGCTTTTGCTCGGTGGGATGAACTTTGCGCAGGGCTTTCGCAGCCGAGGGCTTAGGGATCGCGCGGATAGGGCATGAGTCACGGGCTGCGGGCGGGTCGTGTATCCCATCTGTAGAT
>NZ_JBHWOO010000146.1:0-4674 GCF_043424415.1 Luteococcus sp.
CTCAGCCGAGTACGAGGTCAGTCCAGCACAACGGGCACCTCGGCCCAGCCACCGAGGGGAGCATCGTTGCGGTCGCCAGTCCCGTCGGGGGTGATGTTCGTCGTCCCCCGAAGCAGCGCGGTGAGCACCACCCGCAGCTCCATGGTCGCCAGCTCACGGCCGGGGCACACATGGGGACCGATGCCATAGACCAGGTTCTGGGCCGCATGGCCCTGCGGGTCATGGTGGTCCGGATCCGGGAAGACGCGTCGATCACGGTTGGCGCCGGTCCAGGCCAGCACGACGCGCTCCCCGGCAGGCAGCTGCTGGCCGCCCAGCTCCACCTCACGCGTGGTGACGCGGCGGTTGGACAGGAAGGGGTCATCGATGCGCAGCAGCTCGTCGATGGCCCGGTCGAAATCGTCGCGCCGGCCGGGAAGGTCCGCTGCAATCTCGCGCAGTTCCTGCTGCAGCTCGGGTGCGACGGCCAGCGAATGCACCAGTACCCCCAGGCAGACGGCCAGCGAGCCCAGGTCGCCGGCAGTCCAGTTGCGCAGGATCGACACCACCTCGGCATCATTGAGGGGCTGCTGACCGCCATCGGCAGTCTCCACCGTGGCGCGGGCCAATTGCCCGGTGACGTCGTCGGGGCTCTCGCCACGACGACGCGCCGCCACCTGCTCGCCCACGATGGCGTCGAAGCGTTCGGCCACCTCCGCCAGGGCGGCATCATCGCGTGCGGCGGTGGCGCGCTGGTTGTCGGCCATCCAGTCCACCAGGACTGGCTCGATCCGGGCTGGCCAGCCCAACCAGTGGCACTGTGCCTTCACCGCGAAGGGCGCCCCGAGGTCGCTCACGACGTCTAGGCGCTGGCCGCGGGGAAGGTCCTCGACCACCTGGTCGGCGATGCGCTGGCAGCCCTCCTGCAAGGCGTCCACCTGCTGGCTGGTCATGAAGGAATCGACCACCCGTCGGTAGCGGGCGTGCTCGTCGCCGTCGAGGCCATTGGGAACTTGCAGGAAACGCGAGACGGCACTGGAGAAGGTCTGGGGATCGGTGGCCGCGGCCACCACCTCGGCATGGCCGCTCACCAGCCAACTGCCATCGGCCTGCCGTTGTACGGGGCATCCGGCGTGCAGGAGGCGGTCATACTCGGTTCGGGGGTCGGTCTGGGCATCCATGTCTCCACGGTAGCCAGACGGTCCGTCCTGGTCCCGATGGGGGAGGTCCCTTGTTCCTCGCGGCGCGGCAGTCGCCTCCGCGTCACATGCCGAAGTGGTCGGCCACCAGCTCGAGGGTGCGACGCAGTACCTGGCGTGAATGCCCCGTCACCACCAGCATGACCTCGTCGGCCTGAACCTGCTCGTTCAATCGCTCGATGCCCTCACCCACCTGCGCGCCGGTGCCGTGCAGTGTGTTGGCGGTGTAGGAGGCGATCACTTCCTGCTCCTGCGGGCTCGCACGGTAGGCATCCACCTGGTCGGGAGTGAGCAGGCTGAAGGGTTTGCGTTGGAACATGCGCAGCATCGCCATCGCCCCCGAGCGGGCCTGACGTCGAGCCTCTTGGGGATCGTCGTGGGCGACGGTGCTGACGCTGAGCAGGGTGTGGGGCTCGGCCAGGTGTCGCGAGGGCTGGAAGTTGTCACGGTAGATCTTGATGGCGCCGAGCACATCGGCCCCACCGAACTGCAGGGCGAAGGCATAGGTACGTCCGAGTTGGGCGGCCAGCTGCGCCGAGTGGGGCGACGATCCGGGGATCCACAGCTCGGGTCCAGCAGCGGGGGCAACGCCGTTCTCGGCGGCCTGCCAGGGGCCGGGCACGGCGTGCACCGCGGCGTAGGGGTGTCCGGCGGGGAAGTCGTCACCCAGGAAGCCGACGAGTTCCTCGACCTGCTGGGGAAAGTGGTCATTGGCCTCGTGGTGGCGGCGCAGCGCCATGGCGGTGGCATGGTCGGTGCCCGGCGCACGCCCCAGACCCAAGTCGATGCGGCCCGGGGCAAGCGCGTCGAGCATGCCGAACTGCTCGGCCACCAGAAGCGGGGCGTGGTTGGGCAGCATCACGCCGCCGGCGCCCAGTCGGATGGTGCTGGTCTCACCGGTGAGGCGGGCGAGCATCATCTGGGGCGAGGAGGTGGCGGCTCCGGGCATCCCGTGGTGCTCGCTCATCCAGAAGCGCTGGTAGCCGCGTTCCTCGGCAGTGCGAGCCAGGGCGACCACCTCGGCCAGGCTCTCCTGCGCGGTGATGCCGTGGCCGGTGAAGGCATTGTCAAGGACGGAGAGGGTGAAGTCGGCGCTCATGCGAGCTCCAATGTGGTGCTTTCTCCGGGTGCCAGCAGGTGCAGGCGATCGGCGACTCCGGCGGCCTCGAAGGCGGCCTGCAGCTGGTCAGCGTGCTCACGGGAGTGCGCCCAGCCGTCGATGTGGGCGGGCACCACCTGCGCCTGGGGGAAGAGGCCAGCGACACGGGCAGTGTCCTCACTGGTCATGGTGAGGGGCTGGTTGTCGAGCATCTGCTCTCCGTGACGGACTCCACCGGCGAACAGGATCGCGAGGCTGGTCTCGGGGAATCGTTCGGCCACCTGCCCGGCCAGCGCCGGGGAGGCATTGTCGCCGCTCACGTACACGTTGGGCAGGCCATCTGCGTGCAGGACGAAGCCGGTGACGGTGCCACTCACGGGCTCGCACCCTTCGGGGCCGTGCAGGGCGGGGACAGCGGTGATGTGAACGGCACTGCCGTCGGGGGCGGTGAGGGTGGTCTCCTGCCAGGCTTCGAGTCCTTGGATCCAGTCTTCACGCTGGCCTGCCTCGGCGGTGCTGACAACGTGCTCGACACCTTGGGCGAGTTCGCGTCCGGAGTTGTCGAGGTTGTCCTCGTGCTCGTCGTGGGAGAGCAGGACGAGGTCGATGTCGGGCAGGTCTTCCAGTGCGACGCCGGGGCCGTCGGTCTTGGTCATCACCAGGGGGGTTCCGGCGACGGGGAACTCACCCGGGGCATCGAAGGTGGGATCGGTCAGGACGGTCAGTCCTGCATAGGTGAACAGGACGGTGGGGCCGCCCACGAGCGTGATGTCTGTCGAGGGGATGGCGTGCGCCTTTCGATAGGGGTCTTTCCTCCAGCATGGCATATACCCCCGGGGTATTCAAGATACCCATGGGGTATCTTCGTAGAGGTCGTTGAACGCACGTCGGGAGTTGTCATGGAGATGGATCCGCAGGAAATGAGGCCGGTGGTCAACCGACTCAAGCGCGCGCGGGGTCAGCTCGACCTCGTGATCCGACAGATCGAGGAGGGGCAGGAGTGTTCGACCGCTGTGCACAGCCTGGCCACCGTCTCGGGTGCTCTGGATCGCGCCGGATTTGCCATCATCTTCACCACCATGAAGCGCATCCAACGGGACCCGGATCACGAGGTGTCCGACGAGGAGTACGAGGAGCTGCAGAAGCTCTTTCTCTCCCTGTCCTAGCCTCGGACATCCATCTGCGACCAACACCTAGGATGGGATGGTGACCCAGATGCCAGACGCCAGCGCGCTCCCAGAGGTCCCACCCCAGGTGGACCAGGAGCGGATCGCCGCAGCCGTCCGAGAGATCCTGTTCGCCATCGGCGAGGACCCGGACCGTGAAGGTCTGCAGGAGACGCCGGCCCGGGTGGCCCGCAGCTACACGGAACTGTTCGCGGGGGTGGGCAAGGACCCGGCCGAGCTGCTGGGGACCACCTTCGACGTCAGTCACGACGAGATGGTGCTGGTGCGTGACATCGAGCTGTGGAGCATGTGCGAACACCACCTGGTGCCCTTCACCGGCGTGGCCCACGTCGGCTACATCCCCGCCAAGGACGGCCGGGTCACCGGGCTGAGCAAGCTCGCGCGGCTGGTGGACCTGTACGCCAAGCGCCCCCAGGTGCAGGAGCGCCTGACCACCCAGGTGGCCGACGCGATCGTCGAGCACCTGCACGCCCGCGGCGTGATCGTCGTCATCGAGTGCGAACACCTGTGCATGACCATGCGCGGCGTCCGCAAGCCCGGCGCCAAGACCGTCACCAGCGCCGTGCGGGGCTATCTGCGCGAACCGGCCACCCGCGCCGAGGCGATGGCCCTGATCATGGGAGGTCACCGATGAAACCCGTCGTCCCCGCAGTGCCCGGCCGCACCATGGTGATGGGCATCGTCAACGTCACCCCGGACTCCTTCAGCGACGGCGGCAGGTGGGCCACCACGGAGACCGCCATCGCCCACGGCCGCGAGCTGCTGGCCCAGGGGGCCGACATCCTCGACGTCGGCGGTGAGTCGACCCGTCCCGGGGCGGTGCGTCCCAGCGTCGAGGAGGAACTGGCGCGCGTCGTGCCCGTCGTCGAGGCCCTCGCGGCCGAGGGTGCCGCCATCAGCGTCGACACCATGCGCGCCGACGTGGCCCTGGCCACCGCCCGCGCCGGAGCGAAGATCATCAACGACGTCTCCGGGGGGATGGCCGACGAGCGGATGATCCCCACCGTGGCGGGGCTGGACTTGGACTTCGTGTGCATGCACTGGCGCGGCTTCCTGGGCACCGGCGACACCAATGCCAGCTATGACGACGTCGCCACTGAGGTGCTGACCGAGCTGGTCGAGCGCCTCGACGCCTGCCGGGCCGGGGGCATCGCCGCCGAGCGGCTGGTCACCGATGTCGGGCTGGGCTTCTCCAAGACCCACGAGCAGA
>NZ_JBHWOO010000147.1:0-10745 GCF_043424415.1 Luteococcus sp.
GGCGCCGCCAGCGTCTGCGCCCCCATCTACACCGCCGAGATCGCCCCCGCGAAGGTGCGCGGTCGCCTCGTCGGGCTGGTGCAGTTCAACATCGTGCTCGGTATCCTGGTGGCCTACCTGTCCAACTGGATCGTGCGCACCGTGGTCAACGACCCGACGGTCGACTGGCGCTGGATGTTCGGCGTCATGGCCATCCCCGCCACGATCTTCCTGCTGATGCTCTTCACCGTCCCCGAGACCCCGCGCTGGTTGAAGGCCAATGGCCACGACGCCGAGGCCAAGGAGATCATCGGACGCCTCACCGAGACGCCCGAGGAAGCCGCGCTGCAGGTGCGCGAGATCGACGACTCACTCGCCGAGGCCGCCCGCAACAATGACAAGCAGGCCAAGTTCTTCACTCGCGGCAACCGCAAGGTGATCCTGCTCGCCTTCACCATCGCCATGTTCAACCAGATGTCGGGCATCAACGCGATCCTCTACTACGCCCCCACCGTGATGCAGAAGGCCGGCGCCAGCGCCAACTCCGCCTACCTCATGAGCGTGGCCGTCGGCCTGATGAACCTCGTGGCCACGATGACTGCCCTGACCGTCATCGACAAGATGGGCCGTCGCAAGCTGATGCTGGTCGGATCCATCGGCTACCTGGTCAGCCTCGGCTTCCTCGCCGGCGTCATGTTCTACTACGAGAACGCCAAGGGCGGCGCCTTCAACTCCACCTCCTCGATCCTCGTCCTGGTCGGCCTGCTCGGCTTCATCGCCGCCCACGCCTTCGGCCAGGGCTCGGTGATCTGGGTCTTCATCTCCGAGATCTTCCCCAACCGCATCCGCGGCCGTGGCCAGTCGCTCGGATCGCTGACCCACTGGGTCTTCGCCTGGCTCACCAGCACCCTCTTCCCGCCGATCATCGACGCCTTGGGTGGCGGCGTCGCCTTCTCGATCTTCCTGGTCTTCATGGTCGGCCAGCTCTTCTGGGTGCTCAAGGTGATGCCCGAGACCAAGGGCGTGCCGCTGGAGGAGATGGAGGCCAAGCTCGGCCTCAGCCGCGCCTGATCGTCCCCACTCTGGAAGGATCGCTCCATGAACACTGAAGTTCCCACACAGGTCCTGTGCCTCGGTGAGGCCCTGGTCGACGTCGTGATGCGCGGGGGCGAGGTGACCGGCGAGCACGTCGGCGGCAGCCCCCTCAACGTCGCCTGCGTCCTGTCCCGCCTCGACCATCCCGCCACCATCGGCGCCTGGTGGGGCGCCGACGAGCGCGGTCACCGCATCGAGGCGCACGCTGCCGAGCACGGCGTCGCCGTCGCACCGGGCAGCAATGGTGCCGAGAAGACCTCGGTCGCCTATGCCCACCTGGATGCCGAAGGGCGCGCCGACTACGAGTTCGACCTCGACTGGGCGCTGCCGGCCCTCGACGGGCTGGACCGGGTGGCGCACCTGCACACCGGTTCCATCGCCGCCACCCTGGAGCCGGGTGGTTCCCAGGTGGTCGAGGCCGTGCGTGCCGTCCGTGAGCACGGCACGATCAGCTATGACCCCAACATCCGCCCCGCCCTGATGGGCTCCCCGGTGGAGGTGCAGCTGCGCATCGAGGAGCTCGTGGGGCTGGCCGACGTGGTCAAGGCCTCCGACGAGGACCTCGAATGGCTCTTCCCCGGAACGCCGGTCGAGGACGTCATGCGCCGGTGGGCGACGATGGGGCCGTCGCTGGTGGTGGTCACCCGCGGACCGTGGGGTGCCTATGCGCTGCTGGCGCACAACCGCGACATGCTGCACGTCGACCAGATGACGGTGAAGCTGGCAGACACCGTCGGGGCCGGTGACTCCTTCATGGGCGGACTGCTCTCGGGCCTGCTCGACGCCGGCCTGCTGGGCACCCGGGAGGCATCCGAGGCACTGGGCCGGGCCACCTGGGACCAGGTGCAGCCGGCCCTGCACCGGGCCGTCAGCACCTCCGGCCTGACTGTGAGCCATGCCGGTGCGCACGCCCCGACGCGCGAGGAGCTGGCCGTCGCCCACGAGAAGGACCCGTCGCTGGCCAGCTGACCGCCAACCTGCCGGGACACGGGCTGAAATCCCGTCCTGGCAGGGATCGGGGTGCTTGCATCGACGGGTGACCACGCGCAGGAGTCTTCTCGGCAGCACGATCGCGCTGGTGGCGTTGGCCGCCGGATGCAGCAGGGACGGTGCCAGCAGCGCCGCAGGACCCACGTCCGGGTCCTGGGGTGCTGCTGGCACGTCCGCCCGGGCTGCCTCGCCCACCCCCGCGCCGACCTCGGCCGGCAACTGCGCCGCGCTCGTCGACCCGCTGCCGCCGGGGGCGGTGACGATGCTGCTCTTCGGGACCGATTCGCGGCAGAAGACCTCCCTGTCGGGCAACTCGGATGCGATCGTCCTGGCCCAGTTCTCGGCCGATCGGCATCATCTTTCGCTGGTCTCCATCGCCCGTGACTCCCATGTCGCCATTCCCGGCATGGGCAAGGGCAAGATCAACGCAGCCTTCGCCCAGGGCGGCACGCCACAGTTGGTGCGCACCGTCAGCCAGCTGCTGGGAGGGATCCACATCCCCATCACCGTGCAGGCCAACTTCACCAGCTTCATCGCCCTGACCCGGTGGATGAAGGGCATCACGGTGGACAACAAGCACGCCTCGACGGTCAAGATCAACTCCACTGGCAGGGTGCTGGACTTCCACACCGGCCGGCTCACGCTCGAGAACACCGACGCGCTGGTCTACGCACGAGAGCGCAAGAGCCTGCCGCTGGGTGACCTCGACCGCGCCGAACGGCACCGGGCGCTGGTGACTGGCATGGTGCGCGGGCTGCAGGCCGCGGACAAGGCCAGTCCCCAGGCCTTCGCGACATTGGCGGGCAAGCTGGCCACGAACGTCAAGATCACCGGCCTGGACCCGCGCCAGGTCCCGGCCCTGGCAGCGCCACTGCGCAGCATCGACACCACTGACGTCACCTCGCTGCTGGTGCCGATCAGCCGCTTCGACACCGTCGGTGGAGCAGCGGTCGACATCGTCGACGAGCAGCGCACCGCAGAACTGGCCAGGGGGCTGGCCGCCGGTGACCTCTCGGGCTATGTGAAGGCCCACGGCACCGGGTACGCCCCCGGCAGCTGACCTGACGGCTCAGTGGGCGACGAGCTGGACCAGCAGGATCTTGACGACGGTGCCGAGCGCGAACAGGGCCCCGTAGGCACTATCGATGCGTTCGTCGTTGGCCCGGCTGTTGGCGAAGCCCAGGATGGCGGGCTGCCCGACGAAACCGGCCAGGGCGCCGCTGGCCCGCTGGGCGGACAGGCCGACCAGACGCGCGCCCGCCAGGACGGTCACCGAACCAAGGAGCAGGATCACCCCCGAGAGAATGATGATCTTCATTCCTGTGACTGTCAATGCCTGTGAGATGAAGGCCCTTCCCGACGCCAGGCCCACGGCGGCGAGGAAGATCATCAGGCCCAGCTGTCGCAGGGTCGCATTCACCGGGCCGGGCAGGTCCCAGCGGAAGGGGCCGGTGCGGTGCAGGGTCCCCAGCACCATGCCCACGACCAGCGGTCCGGCCGCGGCCCCCAGGGCAAAGGTGATCCCACCGGGCAGCGGCACCGCCACCGTTCCCGCCAGCAGCCCCAGGCTGATGCCCAGCCCCATCGTCAGGGCGTCCACCTGGCTGACGCGTCGCTCCGAGTCGCCGAAGAAGTCCACCGCCTCGTCGATGTGGCCGGTCGGCACCACGGCCAGCACCCGGTCGCCGGGCTGCAGCACCAGGTCGTCGCGGGCCAGGATGTCCAGGTCGCCCCGGCGCACCCGGGTGATGACGCCGTGCAGGTCGCCCAGCACGTTGAGCTCCCCGATGGTGCGGCCCACGACGGCCGGTGAGCTCACCAGGAAGCGACGGAAGTCGACGTCGCGGCGGTGGTGCGTGAGCTCGCCGTCCTCGCTGCGGCGACCCAGGTGGGCGGTGGCCCGCTCCACGTCGGCGGGCATCCCGATCACCAGCACCCGGTCGTCGTCCAGCAGGTCTCCCTGCCCGCGGGCCACCCGGATGTCGCCATCGCGCTCCAGGTAGGAGAACTTCACCGCCTGGCTCTTCCAGCCCGGCACGTCCTCCAGGGCGGTGCGACGGGTCACGTGCACCGTGTGGGCGACGATGCCGGCCTCGGCCATTGACGGGACGTCGCGGGTGCCCGGCCAGCGGCGGTTGACCACCAGCGCCACCAGTACCATGCCGAGCACGACACCGGTCGGATAGGCCAGGGCATAGCCCACCAGGGTGTCGCCGGAGCCTCCCGTCGCGGAGATCGCCGCGTCGATGGCCGGCGAGGTGAGCACACCGGCATAGGAGCCCGCCAGGTGTGCCGGGCTCAGGCCCAGCAGGGGCGCCAGGCCCGCGCCCGCCACGGCCATCGCCACCAGCCCCACCACGCCGGTGAGCATCAGCGACCACTGGCGACGCAGGTCACTGACGAAGGTGGATCCGGCGGCAAGCCCCACCGTGTAGCAGAAGAGCACGACGCCCAGGCTCTTCACCGGCCCCAGCCCGTCGGCCAGGCGCGGGTCGAA
The DNA here is from genome assembly GCF_043424415.1 of Luteococcus sp. Taxonomy (NCBI): domain Bacteria; kingdom Bacillati; phylum Actinomycetota; class Actinomycetes; order Propionibacteriales; family Propionibacteriaceae; genus Luteococcus; species Luteococcus sp. The sequence continues at coordinate 4,562 of NZ_JBHWOO010000147.1, forward strand.
GGAACCGATCACCAGGCCCATGAACAGGGCCCCGGCCGCGCCGAACTGCAGCGGACCGAAGCGGATCTGGCCGAGCAGTGCGCCGGCGGACAGCACCACCATCAAGGTCAACAGGGAATGGGTGGCCAGGAAGTCGAACACGCAGGCTCCGGGATCGCAGGAGTGGGGACACGCCATTGTCCTCCCGCTCACCAGGTGGGGGCCAACGAAGGGCAGGATGGTGGACGTGGCAGACGACAGGGCGGCGAGCGTGCTGGTGGTGGAGGACGACCGGGACTCCTACCGGTTGCTGGCCGAGATCCTCCAGGAGCGGGGCATGGAGGTGCTCCAGGCCTTCACCGGCCCCGACGGGCTGCGCCTGGCCCTGCAGAAGCAGCCGGACCTGGTGCTGCTGGACCTGATGCTGCCCTTTCAAGAGCGGCGACGAGGTGCTGCGGGGCATCCGGGAGCACAGCCAGGTGTCGGTGATCATCATCAGTGCCTGGGAGACCACCCGCACCAAGATCGACCTGCTGCAGCTGGGCGCCGACGACTACGTCACCAAGCCCTTCGACATCGACGAGGTGGTGGCCCGGTGCGAGGTGGCGCTGCGCCGCAGCAGCCTGGGGGCACCCGTGGCACACCTGCACAGCGTCGGGCCGGTCCAGCTCGACGAGGCAGCGCACACCGCCATGGCCGGCGGGCAGGAACTGCAACTGACCGCGACCGAGTTCGGGCTGCTGACGGTCCTGGTGCGCCAGCCCCGCATCGTCCACGCCAAGGCACACCTCTACGCCGAGGTCTGGGGCGAGAGCATCGGCTACGACGAGCGCACCGTCAATGCCCACATGAGCAACCTGCGACGCAAGCTGCGCCAGGCCTGCGACGCCGACCCGATCCACACCGTCTGCGGCATCGGCTACACCATGCGCCAGCCGTGAGGGTCTTGGGGAAGTCTTGGCACCGGTCTTCACAGATCCTTGACACTCGTCGCCGAGGCTCGTGGTCATGACGCAGATGGTGGTGGCAACCCACGGGTTGACCAAGAGCTATGGGAAGGTGCGGGCCCTCGACGATGTGTCCCTCGAGATCCCGCACGGGGAGATCTACGGCCTGGTGGGGCAGAACGGTGCGGGCAAGACGACCCTGATCCGGCTGCTCACCGGCCTGGCGCGGCCGAGCAGCGGCTCGCTGGAACTGTTCGGCAGCTCGGGAGCTGCCGCCAACCGGCAACGCCCCAGGATCGGGGCGCTGATCGAGGCCCCGGTGCTGAGCATGGACCTGACGGCACGCCAGAACCTCGAGGCCCTGCGCATCCAGCGCGGACTGGCCGGACGGCAGTGGGTGGACGAGGCGCTCGAACAGGTGGGACTGGAGGGGGCCGGCAGCAAGAAGGCCCGCCAGTTCTCGCTCGGCATGCGGCAGCGGCTCGGCCTGGCCGTCGCCCTGCTCGGACGCCCCGAGCTGCTCATCCTCGACGAGCCGGTCAACGGCCTCGACCCCACCGGGATGGCGCGCATCCGCGAGGAGCTGGTGCGCCGGGCCCAGCAGGAGGGCACCACGATCCTGCTGTCCAGCCACCTGCTGGCCGAACTCGACCTGTTCGCCACCCGCTACGGCTTCATCCACCAGGGACGGCTGGTGCGCCAGCTGACCGCCCGCGAACTCCACGACCAGTGCCGGCGCAGCCTGCGGATCGGCGTCGACGACGCCGCCCGTGCCGCGACCGTCCTGGAGGAGGAACTGCGCGTCACCGGCTACCGCATCACCGACGGGCACCAGCTGCTGCTCGACAGCCACCTCGACGAGGCGGCCACCATCAACTCCGCCCTGGTCCGTGCCGGGGTGCAGGTGCACCAGCTCGAGGTGCGGGGTGCCAGCCTCGAGGACTACTTCTCCGACCTCGTGAAGGGGGCCTGACATGTTCGCCAACATCCTGCGTGCCGACGCCTACCGCTTCGTCCGCTCCCGCTTCCTGCACGTGACCGTCGTGGTCTTCCTCGCCGTGATCGGCCTGTTCTCCCTGTTCGCGAGCGGTGATGACCAGACCAGCTTCGCCTTCGGTGGTCCCACCGGGCAGACGAAGGACGGAATCGCGCTGGTGGACGGCTTCATGGGCTTCACCTACGCCGACCCAGCCCACCCCCGTTTCTGGGAGCTCGTGACCACGGCCACCTGCTTCACCGCCGTGACGCTCTTTGCCGTTGCCATCACCGGCATGGTGGTCATCACTGCCGACGACGCCAATGGGATCACGAAGGTCGCCGTGGCCCAGGGACAGTCGCAGACCATGCTCTTCCTCTCCAAGGTGGTCCTGTCGGTCCTGGTGACCGCCGTCCTGTGGGCGCTGCACAATGCGCTCACGCTGGCCATCACGCTCAGGGTGACCGGGGCGTCGATGACCACCGACCAGCTGTGGCGCTGGGCCGGCCACTGCGGGCTGCTCTGCCTGCAGCTGGTGGTGCTGATGCTGACGGTGGCGGTGGTGGCCCTGGTCTCGCGCTCCCGGGTGGTGGCGCTGGCGGTGCTCTTCGCCCTGGTGATGGGGGCGATCGTGCTGGGCGCGGTGCTGCAGTCCCACCCGTCGCGGCTGGGGGACCTGCTGCTGGGGGCCAACCCGATGTGGCACATCAACCGCTTCTCCCGCTCCTGGGCCGAGGAGCAGATCATCGGCCATGCGTGGACGATGGTGGTGGTGGGCACGGTCCTGACCCTCGGCGCGGGCGTGGCCTTCCTGCGTCGCCGCGAACTGGGCTGACAGACTCGCCCCATGGGGAATGACTCCTTGCTGGGCTGGGCCGCGGCCGCCGTGATGGCGCTGGTCGCGGCCTGGCTGCTGCAGCGCCACCGGGGCCTGCGCCGTGAGATCCGCCGGGTGCGCGAACAGCTGGAGCTCCACCGGGAAGCGGGCTCGTCCGAACCCCTGGCCGTCGTGGTGCGCGACGACGAGCTGGAGCACCTGGCGGCCGAGGTGGACGGCTCCATCGACCAGTACCGGCGCGTCGCGGCCGAGGGTCGGGCCAGGGAGGCCCGGCTGAGGCGCGAGATCGCCGACCTCTCGCACGACCTGAAGACGCCGCTGATCGCCATCCGCGGCTACCTGCAGCTGCTGCAGCGCGACGGCCTGGCGGCCGACACCTCGCCGGCCAGGCTGGGAACGGTGCTGGGGCGCGTCGATGACCTGGGGCGCCTGGTGGACGACTTCTTCGAGCTGAGCGTGCTGGACTCGACCGACCACCACCTGGAGCTCGGCCCGGTGGATGCCACGCAGGTGGTCACGGATGCGCTGCTCGGCTTCTACGTGCCGCTGCAGGAACGTGGCATCGAGCCCGACCTCGTCCTGCCCTCGCGCCCACTGGTGGTGCAGGCGGAGGCGACGGCCCTGTCCCGGGTGGTGCGCAACCTGGTCTCCAATGCCCTGACCCACTCCACCGACGGCCTGCGCGTCCGTCTGGGTGCAATCAACGGCCGGGCGGTGCTTGTGGTGGCCAATGGCGCGGCCGATGCCCGGCCCGAGGAGGTCGAGTTGATCTTCGAGCGCTTCTACCGGGCTGACCGGGCCCGCACGCCGGCCCGCACGCCGGGCTCGGGCTGTCGATCGTCAAGGAGCTCGTGGCGCAGATGCGCGGCAGCGTGCGTGCCGAACTGGACGGACAGGAGCTGCGGATCGTCGTCGAGCTGTCCCTGGTGCCGCAGGCCCGGACTGTCGGTGGGGCCGCATAGGCTTGGCCCATGCGCGACCTGCAGAAGACGATCATCGACGAGATGGGTGTCCAGCCCAGCATCGACCCGGCAGCCGAGGTGGAGCGACGGGTCCAGTTCCTGTGCGACTACCTCCAGGCCACCCACACGGCCGGCTTCGTGCTGGGCATCTCGGGGGGCCTCGACTCCACCCTGGCCGGACGGCTCGCCCAGATGGCCGTCGACCGGCTGCGGAGCCAGGGCGTCGAGGCCGACTTCGTCGCCGTCCGCCTGCCCCACGGCGTGCAGGCCGACGAGGCCGATGCCGCCGCGGCGATGGACTGGGTGGCCGCCTCCACCGAGGTGACGATCAACATCAAGTCCGCCACTGACGGCATGGAGGCCGCCTTCGCGGCCGGCACCGGGATGCAGATCAGCGACTTCAACAAGGGCAATGTGAAGGCCCGGTTGCGCATGGTCGCCCAGTACGCCATCGCCGGCGAACGCAACCTGCTGGTGATCGGTACCGACCACGGCGCCGAGTCGGTGACCGGCTTCTTCACCAAGTTCGGTGACGGCGGCGCCGACATCCTGCCCCTCCACGGCCTCGACAAGGGCCAGAACCGGCAGCTGCTGCAGCACCTGGGGGCCCCAGAGGCCCTGTGGCAGAAGGTGCCCACGGCAGACCTGCTCGACGGGAAGCCGCTGCGCACCGACGAGGACGAGCTGGGCCTGACCTATGACCAGATCGACGCCTACCTGCAGGGCGAGCAGGTCGACGACGAGGCGGCCGAGAAGATCGAGCAGAAGTGGTTGCGCAGCCGCCACAAGCGCACCACGCCCGTCACTCCCGCCGACCAGTGGTGGCGATGAGCATGCGTCGATCCCTCACCGCCCTGGCCCTGGCCGGAGCTCTCGGGCTGGGCGCCTGTTCACCCGGCACGACGCAGGCCAGCGATTCCTCGAGCCCCGCGACGCAGCCCTCGGCCCGGTCGTCGACACAGCCTGCGTCCGGCGCCTCGTCCGCGCCCATCGCGACGGCCTCCGACGGGGTGGACTGGGTGCAGGTGGCCAAGAAGGTCTCCCCGAGCGTGGTGGCCATCTCGGTGGCCTCGAACCGGGGTTCGTCGTCGGGCTCCGGCGTGGTGCTCGATGCCAAGGGGCAGGTGGTGACCAACCACCACGTGATCGCCTCGGCCGCCCAGGGAGGTCAGATCCTGGTGACCTTGCATGACGAGCGGGTCTTCGACGCCCGGGTGGTGGGAAGCGACGCCGCCAGTGACTTGGCCGTGCTGCAGGTGGTCGACCCGCCCGCCGACCTTGCCCCGCTCGAGGTGGCCAGCTCCAACGGGCTGGTGGTGGGTGCCCCGGTGATGGCCGTGGGCAATCCGCTCGGTCTGGCCGGCACCGTCACCACGGGCATCGTCAGCGCGCTGAACCGGCCGGTGACGGCGGGGGACCAGGACCCGAGCTCCGGGGGAGGGGAGCCGGTGGTGACCAATGCCATCCAGACCAGTGCCGCGGTCAATCCCGGAAACTCGGGCGGCGCGCTGGTGGATGCCCAGGGTCGCCTGGTGGGCATCAACTCGTCGATCGCCACCCTGGGCCAGGGGCAGGGCAACATCGGCATCAGCTTCGCCATCACCACCGACCAGATGGAGTCGGTGGTGGACCAGATCACCACCAATGGCCGGGTGCGTCACTCCAACCTGGGCGTCATGGTGACCGATGCCGTCGTGCAGGCCGACGGGGACCGCAAGTGGGCCGCCGGCATCACCCAGGTGGCCTCGGGCAGTGCGGCGGCGACGGCCGGCATCAAGCCGCGCGACGGGGTGATCGCCATCGACGGCGAGCCCGTCGACTCCGCGCTGAGCCTGATCGCCCAGGTGCGTGAGCGGGCCGTAGGAACGAAGGTGACGCTGACCATCGCACGGGCGGGCAAGCAGCAGGACGTCGATGTGACCTTGGGCGCACGTCCCTGAGCAGCTCTTCCACCGCCGCCACTGCGCACGTGGTAGAGCTGCTGGGTGCTTGCTCCAGCACGGGCCCAGTGCCCCTTGGGCGCGCGTAGTGGCGAGCCTGCTTCCAGCCGCCACCGAGGCTGCCACTGGGACCCATGGCTTGAGCCACTGGCCCCGCTCGGGTTGGAACTCGAGCGTGTGTGGGGAACCCGAGCGAGCAGGGGCAGCGATCTGGGAGTCAGAGCGTCCCAGGGCATGGCCACAAACAAAGTTGAGTCCATTGGGCTCAAGGTGGAATAGACTGGCCCCGTAGCGAGTTGAGTCAGATGTACTCAAGTCTGGACCCCAGTCGAGGAGTGGTCTCGGACTTGCTTCCAGGACACGACTTTCGAAAGAGGAGACATGGACACGAAAGAGGAGACATGGACACCGAGAAGCTCACCACGATGAGCCGGGACGCGGTCTCGGCCGCGATCCGCAATGCCCTGGCCGCCGGCAATCCGACGGTCGAACCCCAGCACCTGCTGCACGCCCTGCTGATGGTGCCGGAGAACTCCGTCGCG
>NZ_JBHWOO010000148.1:0-6757 GCF_043424415.1 Luteococcus sp.
CCCTCGGCGCCGGCGGTGATGTAGGGCAGGTTGATGCTGGTCTCCTGGGAGGAGGACAGCTCGATCTTGGCGCGCTCGGCAGCCTCCTGCAGACGCTGGGAAGCCATCTTGTCCTTGGACAGGTCAATGCCGTTCTTGTTCTTGAACTGCGTGACCAGCCAGTCGACGATGCGCTGGTCCCAGTCGTCGCCACCCAGGCGGTTGTCACCCTTGGTGGCCTTCACCTCGAAGACGCCCTCGGAGATGTCCAGCAGGGACACGTCGAAGGTGCCACCACCCAGGTCGAAGACCAGGACCGTCTGCTCCTTGCCACCCTTGTCCAGGCCGTAGGCCAGCGCCGCGGCGGTGGGCTCGTTGATGATGCGGTCCACGGTCAGGCCCGCGATCTCGCCGGCCTCCTTGGTGGCCTGACGCTCCGCGTCGGAGAAGTAGGCCGGGACGGTGATGACGGCATTGGTGACCGGCTCACCCAGGTAGGCCTCGGCGTCGCGCTTCAGCTTCTGCAACACGAAGGCGCTGATCTGCTGGGGCTTGTAGACCTTGCCGTCGATCTTGATGCTCCAGTCGGTGCCCATGTGGCGCTTGACGGAGCGGATGGTGCGGTCGACGTTGGTGACGGCCTGGCGCTTGGCGACCTCGCCCACCAGGACCTCACCGGTCTTGCTGAATGCCACTACCGACGGGGTGGTGCGGGCGCCTTCGGCGTTCGGAATGACAGTGGGATCGCCACCCTCAAGAACTGCGACGACGGAGTTGGTGGTGCCCAGATCGATACCGACGGAACGTGCCATGGTGTTCTCCTCCTGTGTTGTGCGAACTGCGAACGATGGTCCAGAAGCGCTGCATGAACGGTGCGCTTCCACGTCATCCACTGTCGCCCAGGGCGCGGCTCTGGTCGATGGGTGGCGACACCCAAAGTGGCCGGGGCGATCCCCACCCCCGGGCCAGAACGCTTGGCCGGGCTGCCGGTGCGCGTCGAGAGTGGAGCCACCACGAACAGCGAAGCTGTTCCTCACAGAAGGGCAACCTCATGGAGTTGAAGGATTTCACCGCTCTGGTCGTCGGCGTCGACGGCTCCCCAGCCGCCGACCGTGCTGCCGCGTGGGCCTGTCAGTTCGCCGACCGGCACGACCTGTCGGTGCGGCTGCTGATGATGGTGTCCATGCCCGTGCCTCCCAGCACCGACACCTTCGCCGGCCCGATCTCCCACTGGTACACCCCGCAGCTGGTCGAGGACCACCTCGACGCGATGCGCGCGCAGGTCAACCAGCTGGCTGAGCTGAACCGGGCTCGATTCCCCCAGGTCGACATCACCACCGAGGTGCAGCTCGGTGCCCCCGCCCACGGCCTGATCGCTGCCACCGGGCCGAGCGGCATCCTCGTGGTCGGGCGCCAGGGCCGCGACGGCATCGTGGAACACCTGCTCGGCAGCACCACTGACGCCGTCCTGTCCCACAGCAAGCAGCCAGTCGTCGTCGTGCCCATGCAGGGTGACTGGAGCCCCGACGGCCCCGTGGTCGTGGGGGTCGACGACCAGGGTTCCTGCCAGGCCCTGCACCTGGCGGCACAGATCGCCAGCAGCCACCACACCACGCTGCAGCCCGTCACCGTCGTCCACTTCGACCCCTCGTGGACCACGGCATTCGACGACCGCATGCCGGAACTGATGGCAGCCAACGCCATGGAACGTCTCGATGATCTGCTGGAGCCGGTGACCGAGCAGCATCCCGACCTCACTGTGGACGCCATCCTGGTCGGCGGCAAGCCCGTCGACGCCCTGGTCAAGCGTTCCCGCGGCGCCAGCCTCGTGGTGGTCGGCAGCCGTGGCCGGGGCGGCTTCATCGGTCTGCTGCTGGGCTCGACCAGCCGACGCATCGCCGGTCGGAGCCTGGCGCCGGTGATGGTCGTGCGCAGCGAGAGCACCCCCACCCACCAGGCCTGACCCGCCTCACCACGTCAGATGCCCTCGGCATCCCGCACGGGATGCCGAGGGCATCTGTCATGTCTGACGCGTCGGGGCGTGTCAGTCGCTGGCCAGCGTCGCGGACAGCGTGAGTTCCTTGCCGTCACGCACCACCAGCAGGTTCACCTGCTTGCCGACGGGAAGTCCCCGCACATGCCCCACCAGGGACAGCGCAGAGGTGGTGGCAGCACCGTCGATGCTGAGGATGTGATCGCCGGCCTTCACCCCGGCCCGCTGAGCCGGACTGTCGGCAACCACCGAGACGACCACCGCGCTGCGCACCTGTTGCGTGCCGCGTGCCGCGATGCCGTCAGCCACGGAGATCCCCAGTTGCGAGTGCCGGGCCCGGCCATCACGAATGAGCTGTTGGGCCACCATCGACACCTGGTCGGACGGGATCGCGAACCCGATGCCGATGCTGCCGCTGCCCGGGCCCAGCGTGGCGATGGAGGAGTTGATGCCGATCAGCTCGCCACAGCCATTGACCAGGGCCCCACCCGAATTGCCCGGATTGATCGGTGCCGAGGTCTGGATGGCATTGGTCACCGTCGCGACGCTCGGTCCGGCGCCTTGTTCGGAGGCAGCCACCGGACGGTTGAGGGCACTGACGATGCCGGTGGTCACGGTCCCCTCCAGGCCCAGGGGATTGCCCACGGCCATCACGGGCTGCCCGGTGCGCACCTTCGCGGAGGTGGCAATCGGGATCGGGGTGAGCTTGGCGTCCTTGACCGTGAGCACCGCCAGATCGGTGATCGGGTCACGACCGGCGATGGTGACCGGCTCGACGGTGTTGTCGGACAGGGTCACCGACACGTCACTGTCGGTGGCATCACCCACCACGTGGGCATTGGTGACGATGTGGTGGTCATCAATGACCACCCCCGAGCCCTCACCCACCGGACGGCCGCCGCTGGAGACACCCACCGACACCACCGACGGGCTCACCGCGTCCGCCAATGACGTCCAGGAAGGATCATCCAGGCTGCACGAAGAACCAGAATTGTTCCCCGACGGGGAACCGCTGGCGGCCGCTGACGTCGTGGGGGCCTTCGGACCAACCGGGTCCATCGGGGCGGTGTCACTACAGGCAGCAAGGGGAAGCAGCGAAACCATCGCAAGGGCGGTGACCGCCGAACGTGCAAGGCGAGGTTGAAGCATGGCAAAACTCCTGATGGGGCAAAGGGCTGTGGATGGGTTGCAGACGGGGCCGACGGATCAGGTCAGCTGTTCTTGGCCGCGCGCCACACGGCGATGGCGGCAGCGGCCTGCGTCGCGCCGATGGCCAGCAGCGTCATACCGGCCCACAGGCCGATGGTGATGATGGCGGCGGTGTGGTCGATGACGAACCAGCCGCCGGCCAGGACGAGCAGCAGCCCGCCCAGGACGTGGAGCCAGCGGTGATCGGTTGCCTTGCGGGCCATCAGGGCGATGCCGGACACGATGGTCCACAGGCCGACGGCGACGGCGATGAAGGACAGGGTCAGGCCGGGCAGCAGCAGCACGAGCAGGCCGAGGGCGACGCCGATGACGCCGATGGTGCCGGCGATCCAGCGCAGCAGGCCGGTGGCGTGCCAGGCGCCGATCATCGTCGAGACGGACTCGACGAGCAGGAAGGCGCCGCAGAAAATGACCAGCGAGCGCAGGGTCAGGCCGGGCCACCAGATGAGCAGGATGCCGAGCCCGATGAGCAGCGCGGCGTTGAGCAGTTCGACGAGGGACAGGGTACGCAGGGTCTTGGTCATGGTGGTCTCCACAGGGTTGGACGGGATGTTCACGTAGTCCATTCCAGTGCTCGACACCCGGCGCAACCATCGGTGTCGACACCCACATGCGCAGGCACCGACATGCACCCGGCTGGGTCAGGGTTCGATGAGGCCCACCCGGATGGCGTAGCGGGTCAGTTCGAGACGGTCCTTCATCCCGAGCTTCTCCAGCAGGTTCGCACGATGCCGCTCGACGGTCTTGGGACTGATGAACAGCATCTCGGCGATTTCCTTGCCGGGGTGCCCTTCGGCGATGAGCTTGAGGATCTCCTCCTCACGCGGGGTCAGCAGCCGGTCGCCTTCGTGGGCCTCACCACGCTGGACGTACTCGCGGATGATGGTCGACATGGCACCCGGGTACAGGAAGGGTTCCCCGCGTACGGCGGCACGGCAGGCGTTGAGCAGGTCGCGATCGGCCATGGACTTGTGGACGTAGCCGGCCGCGCCGATCTTGAGGGCCTCGAACAGGTACTGCTCGTTGTCGTGCATGCTCAGGATCAGCATCTGGGTGGGCAGCTTGCGCTGGGAGACCTCGCGGGCCACCTGCAGCCCGGTCATGCGGGGCATGGTGACGTCCAGGATGGCCAGGTCGATGTCGCCGCGGCTGATCCGCTCGAGGGCCTCGGCCCCGTCGGCGGCCTCCGCGACGACGGTGAAGTCGGGCTGCGGGTCGAGCATCATCTTCACGCCTTGGCGCAACAGGGTGTGGTCGTCGGCCAGCAGCACGCGGGCGACTCGGGTGGTGGGCGTGTGGATGGTCAGTCCTCCGGGAGGGTGTCGTGGGGCAGGGTAGCCCGGTCGATGCGCAGTTCGACGCGGGTGCCGCCGCCGGGGTTGTCGGTGATGGTGAGCTGGGCGTTGATGTAGCGTGCGCGGTCGTGCATGCCGGCCAGGCCTGTGCCGGGGGTGGAGCCCTGCAGGCCGCGGCCGTCGTCGGCGATGACCAGCCGCACGGTGTCCTGGTCGCAGTGCAGTGACAGGGTGACGGTGCTGGCCTGGGCGTGTTTGGCGCTGTTGGTGAGGGCCTCCTGGGCGATGCGGTAGACGCCCAGTTGGGCGGCCCAGCCCAGGTCGGGCACCGGCTGGAGGTCTCGGCGCACGACCACGCCGGTGGCCTCGGCGTGTGCGGTGGCCAGGGAGGTCAGGGCGGCGACCAGGCCCAGGTCTGACAGGACGCTGGGACGCAGGTCGGCGGCCAGCCCACGAACCTCCTGCAAGCTGGTGCGCACTGCCTCCTGGGCCATGGCCACCTTCTGCTCCTGGTCGGCGCCGTCCTGGATGGAATGCAGCAGCAACAGCGCATAGGTGAGGGTCTGGCCGATCTGGTCGTGCAGTTCCCGCGACAGGCGGGCCCGTTCCAGTTCCTGGCCCTCGATGAGCGCGGTCAGCGTCGCCCGTCGCTGGGACCACAGGCGCTCCACGAGCTCATTGTGGGCACCGACGATGCTGTCCAGGTCGGGCATATCCGGAACGGCCTGGATCGGGGCAGCGTCGTCGAGGTTCGGTGTCTCGGCGATCTGCCGCGCGGCCTTCTGCACCGGGGCGAAGCCCCGCTCGATGGCGCGCCAGCTGATGATGGACACGATGATCACTCCAGTCAGGGAACAGGCGGTCTCCCAGGGCTTGGGGGGCCAGCTGCCGGTGAGTGGGGTTGCGACGATGAGCAGGTTCATCGACAGGAAGGCACCCGACACCATCGCCCAGACCCGCTGTTGCAGACTCATCGGGGGCTCCTCGCGAATGGGCCGTCTTCGGCGACAGTGGTGGCCGGGGGATGGCAACAGGCCCTGTCGTGAGTCTACAGTCTCGATCCTAGGGGTCCGGGACGGTCAGGGGGTCGGGTCGTGGTCGGCGACGACGGCCACCGGGGTCGAGGTCAGCCGCAGCAGTCGACGGCTCTCGGAGTTCTCCCGCTGGCCCCGGTAGTTCGGGCCTCGGCTACCGACCACGGTCAGGCTGGTTTCCAGGGCCTCGGCGAGCAGGGCATCGGCGGGTTCGTGGGGTGAGATCATGACGTCGTAGCTGGCGGGCAGCAGCTCGGCGGCGGCCCCGGTGAGGATGGCCACGGCACGGTTCCGCAGCTCGTCAATGTCCTCGCATCTCTCGTCGGCGACGACCACCTTGAGAGGCATCCCCGCGCGGCGGGCCACGGCGGCGGCGAAGCGGATCCCCGGCACGCCGGGCTCCTCCAGGTCCAGCCCCAGCACGATGGGACGGTCGAAGGTGTTCCAGGTGGTGGCAGGGATCACCACCACCGGCCCGTGGGCCTCCTGCAGCAGGTCCTCGGCGACAGCGTCCATCACCGGGACGATCGGCGCATCGGCCCCTCGTGCTGGGATGACCACCATGGCCGCGGTGCGGCTGGCCTCGGCCAGGGCGGGGGCGAGCATGCCGGGTGCGGCCACGAGCTGGCCGCTGTCGGCAACCAGGGTGCGGATGCCGGTGGCGAGGTGGGGGGTGTGCAGGATCGTCAGGGGCCAGTCGCCGGCGCGGGCGATGTCCTGGGCCCACACGGCCGCGGCGATCGAGGCGGGCGAGCCGTCGACGCCCACCACGACGTGGTCTGTGCATTCCATCTGCGATGCCTCCTTGAGGACTGGCACAGGGACAGGACCCGCAGGCTGCGGCGGGTCCGGGACCCCTCCAGCTTCACCGGGTCTCGCGCGAAAGGCCACGGTTCACGGCCCGGATGGGCGTCGTCCCCCACACAGGTGAGTGCCAACCCCCAATTGCCTGCGAACTCCTTGACCTGCCCGGGGGCCGCTGCACACCATCGATGTGCACCGGATCCCAGCCGCCGGGCAGCAAGCCCCGCAGGCCGGGACCGCCCACGAACCACCCATGGACCACGACCCGCCACCGGCGCGGTCACCCTGACGAAGGAGCACTGATGGACACCGAGAAGCTCACCACGATGAGCCGGGACGCGGTCTCGGCCGCGATCCGCAATGCCCTGGCCGCCGGCAATCCGACGGTCGAACCCCAGCACCTGCTGCACGCCCTGCTGATGGTGCCGGAGAACTCCGTCGCG
>NZ_JBHWOO010000149.1:0-3944 GCF_043424415.1 Luteococcus sp.
GTCACCGCATGCGGTGACGCCCCGTCGGGCGTCTGTGCGCCGCGCGCGAGGTCCCCGGCAAATGTGGAAATGCAGTGGCCGTGGGTTACGATCTGCCTTGTGATTCTGGTACCGCTGACGACCTGGCCCATCATGACACTCTCGATCATCCTGATCGTGCTGAGCGTGATCCTGGCCCTGTTCGTCCTGCTCCACAAGGGCAGTGCGGGCGGCATGTCCGATCTGTTCGGTGGCGGCATGTCCACCTCGATGGGTGGCACCTCGGTGGCCGAGCGCAACCTCAACCGTTTGACGATCGTCATCGGTCTGCTGTGGTTCGCGACCATCATCGGCCTGCTGCTGCTCTACCGCTACGCCTGAGCCGACGGGCCATGTGGCCCGTCACCGGATGACAAGGGCGCCCCTGGGCGCCAGTGACGCACCACATGGGCGTCAATCGAGCCGTGATGAACAGAGGAGTGCACAGTGGCTGGTGGCAGCGCCATTCGGGGGAGCCGCGTCGGAGCAGGACCCATGGGGGAGGCGGAGCGCGGGGAAGCAGCACCGCGCGTCCACATCTCCTTCTTCTGCGCCAATGGACATGAGACCCGGCCGGCTTTCGCGGCCGAGGCCCAGGTCCCGGAGGAGTGGGACTGTCCGCGCTGCGGGCTGCCGGCCAACATGGACTCCGAGAATCCGCCCCCGCCGCCGAAGATCACCCCGTACAAGACGCACCTGGCCTATGTGAAGGAGCGCCGCACCGACGAGCAGGCCAAGGCCATCCTCGACGAGGCACTGCAGATCCTGCGTGAGCGTCGCGCCCGTGGCGACGTCATCTACTGAGCCAGCAGCGCCACCTGCCGAGACGACAGCACGACGAAGGCCCTACCCGCTCGGGTAGGGCCTTCGTCTCTTCCGTGGGGGCAGGGCCCCGGTGGTCAGAGCTCGCAGTGGTAGGAGGGCAGGGCCAGCGCCGCGTCCTCGTCGACCCACCAGACCAGCTCTCCGCGCGGGTCGAGGTGGGAGGCGGGGCTGTCGGGATCCTTGGCCAGGGTGCGGGCCAGGGCATCGGCCTTGGGCTCGCCGGAGGCCACCACCCAGATGCGTTCGCTGCGGTTCAGGGCCGCATAGCTCAGGCTGATCCGCTCCTGGCAACCGACGGGCGCGTCGGTGATGCCGACCACCTGGGAGCTGCTGGCATCGCTGGGCACCCGGCCGGGGAAGAGGCCGGCGACGTGGCCGTCGGTCCCCAGGCCGAGCAGGCAGATGTCGAGCACCGTCTCGCCCAGGTCACGGGCATAGGCGAAGGCGGCCTCGTCCGGGTCGTCCTGGCCGTCGCTGCCCGGCATGGGGTGGGTCTCGGTGCGGCTGATCGGCAGGGTGCGGGCCAGGATCGCCAGGGCCTGCAGGGCATTGCGCTGGGGATCGCTGGTGGGCAGGAAGCACTCGTCGCTCCACCACAGGCGGATGCCCTCCGGTCGCAGCCCACGGCCGGGCGCCACGTGCGCGAAGCGTTCGTAGACCCGGTTGGCGGTCTGCCCACCGGTCAGGCCGATGTTGATCACCTCCTGGGTCTCCTGCAACCGCAGCACGGTCCGGGTCCAGGCCTCGGCGACCTCGTCGACGAGCTGGTCCAGGTCATCGTGACGCAGGACGCGTTGGCTGCTCATCGGGCGTCCTCGTCATCGGCCCGGGCGTTGCGTTCCAGCAGCGTCTGGCTGGCCTGCTCGAAGATGGCGTCGGCATCCATCCGGCGCAATTCCTCGGTGATCAGCTCGTTCACGTCCCGCCGCGGCAGCGCCACCTGCCGCTCGGGCTGGCCCGGCACCTGGTAGCTGGCGACGCTGCCCTTGCTGGGCCGGGTGATCGCGATGTCCCCGGCAGCGGTGGTCAGGCGCACGGCGCTGATGCCGGGACCCTTGGTGGTGCGGCGCTCCACCTGCACGCCCAGGCGGGCCTGCAGCCAGGCCGCGAGGAGTTCGGCGGGGGCATTGTCCTTGGCAGCCTCGACGGTGGCGCCGCGCACACGGCCCGGGTACTGGTCCAGCGAGGCGGCCAGCAGTCCTCGCCAGCGGGTCAGGCGGGTCCAGGTCAGGTCGGTGTCGCCGGGGGCGTGGTAGCGGGCCCGGATGGCGACGGCCTCGATCGGGTGGCGGGCCCCCGAGGCGTCGGTGATCCGTCGCGTGGCCAGGGCCCCGATGGGGTCATCGCCGGGGTTCTCGGGTGACTCATTGGGCCACCAGACCACCACCTGGGAGTCGGGCAACAGCAGTGGCAGCACGACCGAGGCGGCGTGTTCGCCGACCTCACCGCCCATGCGCAGGGTGACGATGTCTCCCGGCATCCCCTCACCGGTGCGGATCTCAGCGTCCAGCCGCGACTCGGCCTGGCTGTCGGTGACCACCAGCAGGATGCGGGAAGGATGCTCCGAGCCCGCCTGCAGGCAGGCCTGGGTGACGCGCTTGGCGTGCTTCTCCTGGGTCACCACCACCAGGGTGAAGGCCATGGCGGTGGTGCCGGTCTGCTGGTGGGCCTGCTGCAGCGCCTTGGCGATCTGCGAGGTGGAGGTCTTCTCGAGTTCGATGATCATGTCGCGCCTTTCAGGGACGTCGCCAGGTGAAGCCGTCACGGGCCAGCATCTCGTCGGCCCCGGCGGGGCCCCAGGTGCCGGCGGGGTAGCCCTCGGGCTGGCCCTGCGTGGCCCAGAAGTCCAGCACCGGGTCGAGGATCTTCCAACCGAGCTCCACCTCCTCGTGCTGGGGGAAGAGTGGGGGCTCGCCGAGCAGCACATCGAGGATGAGCCTCTCGTAGGCCTCGGGGCTGGACTCGGTGAAGGAGCCGCCATAGCCGAAGTCCATGGTGACGTCGCGGATCTCCATGGCCGTGCCGGGCACCTTCGCGCCGAAGCGCATGGTGACGCCCTCGTCGGGCTGGATGCGCATCACCAGGGCATTGGTGCCCATCGCGGCGGTGTCGGTGTCGTTGAAGGGCAGGTGGGGTGCGCGCTTGAAGTTGAGCGCCACCTCGGTGACCCGTCGCGGCATCCGCTTGGCGGTGCGCAGGTAGAAGGGGACGCCCGCCCAGCGGCGGTTGTCCACGTCGACCCGGATGGCCGCATAGGTCTCGGTGCCGGAGGTGGGTTCGATGCCGTCCTCCTCCAGGTATCCCTTGACCTTCTGCCCGCCCTGCCAGCCGCCCAGGTACTGCCCGCGGGCGGTGTGGGCGGCGAGGTCGGCGGGGGTGGAGGCGGCGCGCAGCACCTTGGTCTTCTCGGCGCGCAGCTCGTCGGCCTCGAAGGTGTTGGGCTCCTCCATCGCGGTGAGCGCCATCAGCTGCAGCAGGTGGTTCTGGATGACGTCGCGGGCCGCACCGATGCCGTCGTAGTAGCCGGCGCGCCCGCCGATGCCGATGTCCTCGGCCATCGTGATCTCCACGTGGCTGACGTAGTGGTTGTTCCAGATCGGTTCGAAGAGTTGGTTGGCGAAGCGCAGGGCCAGGATGTTCTGGACGGTCTCCTTGCCGAGATAGTGGTCGATGCGGAACACCTCGTGCGGCTCGAACAGCGACGAGACCACCTTGTTGAGATCCTTCGCGGACTCGAGGTCGTGCCCGAATGGTTTCTCGATCACGACCCGGCTCCAGCTGCCGTTCTTCTCCTCGGCGAGCCCATGCTTCTTCAACTGCGACATCACGGTCTCGAAACCGGAGGGAGGAATCGAGAGATAGAAGGCGTGATTGCCGCCCGTGCCGCGCGTCTCGTCGAGATCCGTGATGCACTCGCGGAGACGAATGAACGCGTCATCGTCGTCGAAGCTGCCGGCGACGAAACGGATGCCTTCGAGCAGTTGTTCCCAGACGTCCTCCCTGAACGGGGTGCGGGCATTCTCCTTGACCGCATCGTGGACGACCTTCGCGAAGTCTTGATCTGCCCAATCGCGACGTGCGAACCCGACGAGCGCGAGATC